>JAUWSB010000080.1 GCA_030610255.1 Bacteroidota bacterium | reverse complement strand
TTTTGATAAACTTGGATTATATGATGTAGGATATAAAAACAATGGTTTTATGATTTTGCCTCCTATGGCTCTTATAATCGTTGGAATAATTATCTGGATTCAAAGGGCAAGGAATAAGGACTTGATTGAAGAAAAGTAAGATACTTGATGCTGGATCACTATTATTAAAAGAAGAAAAATAGAAAAAATTTAATTATGCAAGAAATAGTAAACATATTCGTCAAGTCAATTTTTATTGATAATATGGTATTTGCCTATTTTTTAGGCATGTGTTCGTATCTGGCGGTTTCCAAAACTGTCAAGACCTCTGTTGGTCTGGGTATTGCGGTAATTTTTGTTTTGGGTATTACCGTTCCGGTGAATTATCTGATAAATGATTATCTTTTATCTGCAGGTGCACTTTCGTGGTTAGGTGAAGGATTTGACGAAGTTAATTTAAGTTTTTTAAGCTACATAATGTTTATAGCTGTTATTGCATCTATGGTTCAGTTGGTTGAAATGGTTATAGAAAAATTCACACCTGCACTATATTTTTCACTTGGAATTTTTCTTCCGTTAATTGCAGTAAACTGTGCGATTTTAGGAGGCTCATTATTTATGCAGGAAAGAGAATACCTATCCATCTGGCAGGCAACTTCTTTCGGTTTGGGTTCCGGTGTGGGATGGTTACTGGCAATAGTTGGAATTGCAGCTATTCGTGAAAAAATTCGTTATTCAAACGTTCCTGCTCCTCTTAGGGGATTAGGCATAACTTTTATTATTACAGGTTTGATGGGTATTGCTTTTATGAGCTTTTTGGGAATAAAATTGTAGAATGTTAAACGTTTTACGAAATTAGAAATTAGAAATTAGAAAAAAATTAAAAGAGATTACGAATTAAATGTTTATAAAATAGCAGAAGAATTGTCGGATTTGGTTTGATTCGACTTTGACAAGTAGAACAAAAAGGTTCAAAAATATGATAACACTAATTTCCAATTTCTAATTTCAAACTATAAATGGTTATCATATAACTTATAACTAAAAAATATATATATCAATAAGAATCTTTAAAATCTTTTAAATAATTACAGAAATGATATTACTAAACATTAGCGTAGGATTAGTTATAGGAATTAGCATAGTTGTTTTCCTTGTTGTTATCATGCTATTGGTGGCTTTATTGCTTTATGCCAGAAGAAAACTAACGCCTCAGGGGAAAGTAAATCTTATCATCAATGAAGAAAAAGAATTTGAGGTTGATCCGGGATTTACCATACTTACAACCTTGTCAGATCAAAAAATATTTCTGCCTTCTGCTTGCGGCGGTGTCGGAACTTGTGGAATGTGCAAATGCCAGGTTCTTGAAGGTGGCGGGACCATACTTCCAACTGAAAAAGATTTTTTTACAAGAAAGGAACAACTAAATAACTGGCGATTGGGCTGCCAGGTAAAAGTCAGGGAAGATATGAAAATTGGTATTCCTAAAGAAATCTTTGGTATTAAGAAATGGGAGTGCGAGGTTATCTCAAACAGGAATGTTGCAACTTTTATTAAAGAGCTTGTTGTTAAATTGCCTGAAGGCGAAACTATGGATTTCCAATCAGGTGGCTATATTCAGATTGATGTTCCAAAATGTGAAGTTGATTTTAAAGATATTGAGGTCGAAGAAGAATATCGAGAAGACTGGGATGAATTCAAAATGTGGGATTTAAAAATGAGGAATCCCGAACCGATTTTCAGAGCATATTCAATGGCAAATCATCCTGCCGAAGAAAATATCATCATGCTGAACGTCCGTATTGCAACACCCCCGTTTGACAATAAGAAAAAAAGATTTATGAAAGTTAACCCGGGTATTTGTTCATCTTATATATTCTCAAGAAAACCCGGCGATAAAGTAACAATTTCAGGTCCTTACGGCGAGTTCTTTATAAAAGATTCTGATAAAGAAATGATGTTTATCGGTGGTGGTGCAGGCATGGCGCCAATGCGTTCTCATATTTTCCATTTATTCAATACTGAACATTCAAAGCGTAAAACAACCTTTTGGTATGGAGGCAGGTCCTTACGTGAATTATTTTATATTGACCAGTTTAAAAAAATTGAAAAGAATAATCCAAACTTTAAATTTCACATCGGATTATCCGAACCTGTACCTGAAGACAATTGGACAGGTTATATAGGATTGATCCACCAGGTAATTATTGATAATTATTTAAAAAACCATCCTGAACCGGAAGAAATTGAATTTTATTTATGCGGACCCCCTCTGATGAATGATGCAGTTTTGAAAATGCTTGACGATTACGGTGTACCTGATGAAATGATTGCCTTTGATGATTTTGGAGTATAATTATATTCAGGATTAAAAATAACATAACTTCGTAAAATGATTAATAAAAGGCTCCATACGGACTCCTTTCAGTCGTAAGGCTAAGGCTAATCCCCTAAAACTTTCGGGAGAGGAAAAAAGAGAAAAAAAGATTAAATTTGCCTGATTAAGTGTCTGGTCTTAATCTGTAATTCGTAATTCGTAATTATGGTAATTCCCACTTTTGTGGTTTTATTATTAAACTCGCTTTGAAAGTCTTGACCAAATTTTACAAAATATTAAAACCTTTTATACATTCATTAATTCTTACATTCTTATTTGTATCCTGCGACACTTTCCAAAGACCTGTAAAAGTGCATTTTACTGGCGAAGCTCAGGGAACTTATTATGCCGTCACTTATTATAAAAAGGATGGAAAAAGCTATCAAAAAGAAATTGACTCATTACTAAAAGTTTTTGACCAATCGGTCTCGCTTTGGGTGCCAAATTCTATAATTTCAAGAGTTAATAATAATGATACAAGTGTTATTCCGGATGAGAATTTTATCTCAATTTTTAAGCTTTCGCAGGAAGTTTCAAAAAAAACTGATGGTGCATTTGATGTTACAATCGGGCCACTTGTAAATTCCTGGGGCTTTGGTTTTACCGACAAGAAAAAAATGGATAATAATATTATTGACAGTCTGCTGACTTATGTAAATTATGAAATGGTAAGTTTGGAAAGAAACAAAATAAAAAAGGAAAATCCAAATATAAAACTTGATTTTAATGCGATTGCGCAAGGTTATTCTGTTGATCTGGCCGGGAAATTTCTTGAATCAATGAGAATAAAGAATTATTTAATTGATATTGGTGGCGAGGTTTTAGGACATGGAACCAAACCAAATGAGCAGCCATGGATTGTTGGGATCCAGAGACCAACTGAAGATAAATATGGTGAGTATGAAATTCAGTCAAAGGTTCAATTAGTTGATAAGGCTTTGGTTACATCAGGAAGTTATAGAAAATATTATGAAAAGGATTGAAGACAATATTCTCATACAATTAATCCGAAAACCGGTTATCCTGTTACACATTCGCTTTTAAGCGTCTCCGTCTTAGCTGATGATGCAGCAACTGCCGATGCTTATGCAACAGCTTTTATGGTGATGGGATTAGATAAATCACTTCAGTTTTTAAACGCAAATAAAAATCTTGATGTTTTTTTTATTTATTCAGATGATAATGGTGATTTGCAAACTTATGCAACTGATGGGATAAATGAGATTTTGGTGGAATAGTTAAAAAGAATACATAATTTAGAATAAACCGCTCAATTGACAGGAATATCAACTATTTTTTATTCTGTCTTCAGTCCTCAGTCCCTAGCTTATTAATCGCCGACTGCTGAATGCCGACGACTGAAAGGAGTCCGTATGGATTGCTTACTTTTTATTAACTATCACTTAAGCTAATTTGTTAGTAGCTATGCTACTCTATGTTATACGTTATTTGTCTTCTATCTTCAGTTTTCTGACTTCCGGCTTCTTCACTTTTATTATGGCAGGTGGCACCTGTTTCAGCTCCTCCGCAAGTACAGCCAATTTTATTACCGGTAGCAGGGTCAACAGTACTGCATTGTTTTTTAAACTCACCGCCTTTTTTTACAAACATTTTAATAGCGATGGCTGTAAAAGCAATTCCAATAAAAATTACTGTGATTATTAAAATTTTCAGAAACATAAAAAATTTTTTTGCAAATATATATATAACGTAGTTAACAGCAAGATAAAAAGATAAATTGGGCTAAATAATATTTTGAGGCGCTGGAAATGAAATAAAAGCTATCAATGAGTTTTGCGGAAGAATACGACTTGTTTATTCAACATTATCAACAAAACCTGGAAAAAATAAGGTAATAAGGTTTTAGTCCGTATGGATAACCTTATTTTGGAGAGAAGTTTGGAGTAGAAATTTCTGAATAATAATGATTGCTTTTTTCATTGAGATGCCGATAGTAATACTGAAACGCATAAACTTTACAATTTCCGTATTAGCTAATTATGTAGTTTATTGCTGTTTGTTTCTTATTTGTTTGCATTCCCGTTTAGTGTCAGTTTTAACGGGGCAGTGTTGCTCAAAGGTATAAATAAATACACTTTGATTAAAAAACACCTCCCAGCACCTCAAAATAATATTTAGCCGATAAATTGTAACTTGCTAAGTTTATTAAATTTATTTTACTACATTTGTTTTATCTAATATTTTCAATATGCCTGTAAAATTTAGGATATTTATAAATATTATTATTCTGATTTTTTTATTGGATTTATTTTGTAGTTGCTCAAAAAACAAAGTTGAAAAATCAGATGAAGACTGGTCTTTTGTAGTTTTCGGCGATCACAGACAGGGCTATGGCGTTTATGGCAAACTTGTAAAATATATATCCAGTTATGAGCCTGCACCTAAGTTTGCAGTTAGTTTAGGCGATATCATGCTGAGACCCGGCAATGAAGCAGAATGGTTAAATTTTTGGAGATATTCAAAACCGCTTACTGATAAAATGCCTTTGTTTATTGTAAGAGGCACTCACGAAGGAAACGACCCTGTATCCGAACAAATACTTCATGAACAAGCAAATATACCGGGAGAAAATTTTTATTATTCTTACTGTTGTGAGGATGCTTATTTTATTATTCTTGATACAGAAATAAGAGGTCAAGAAAGGAGTATTGTTAATGAACAATTATTTTGGTTAACAAATAATCTTGATTCAATTGCACAGGAGTCAAATATAAAAAATATTTTTATTTTTATGCATCACCCGCTTTTCACTCAGGGCAAATACCAGGATGTACCTCTGATTAATGCAGAAGAACTTCATGAGCTTTTTCTGGAAAGTAACAAGGTTAAAACTGTCTTTGCCGGTCACGAGCATATTTTCAACAGATATGAGCGGGATGGACTAACTTATATTATTTCAGGTGGTGGTGGTGCCATACTTCATCATGGATATGGCGGCGATTATTATCATTTTGTTAAAGTATCTTTCTATCAGGAAGAAGAAAGAATAAACATAAAAACCATAGGGATTTTTAATGAAGTTGTTGAAGAATTTGATTTATAAAATTATTTTTATGTTGTGTTTGCTTGTGCAATTATCGATTTCAGCACAAGATTTTACAGCACGTATAGGAATATATGACTTTACTGATGAAGCTGCTTCCGAATTTTATGTGGTTGCACCAACGGTAATATTTGGTTATGATTGCTTAAAAATATCACGTTTGACATTAAATGTTTCTGCGGGCTTTTCATTTAATTCTTTTAAATATCAATCAAAGAAACATAATCTTTATATGGTACCATTGTTTGTAAGTATGCTATACGAACTTATAAACCCTGAATCAAAAGTTCACCCTTATATTGGTGGAGGATTTAGTCTGCTTGGCAAAGCTGATAAAAATCAGACTTTAGAAATGGTTCATTATTCGTTTACTTATGGTTATCATGCTATTGGAGGTTTATATATTGATTTAAAGAGAAAAACAGTCCTTACTTTTGATATGAGATATAATTTTCTTATCACACCTGCAATGGAAGAACTCAATCCGAGTGGTATTATTTCAACATTTGGTATAAGAATTCCTGTTGGTTCGCAGTAATAAAAGAAACTAATCCCGAACTCACGTTACTTTATTTCCAAATAAATGCTGCCGCCTGAATTCAGCGCAAACAATTGCTGTGGCAACTGAAGCATTCAGTGATTCGGGATATTGAGTTTTACCAGTTGTTTTTGGGAAAGAGGGAATAGAAATTTTATCTGTAATAAAAGGTAATAAGTTATCTGATATACCTCTTGATTCATTTCCTATCAGGATAATTCCGTTTTTACTTAAATTTTTATTGTAAATATTTTTACCCTTGAGCAAAGTTCCATAAACTTTAATTTGTTTAGGTTTTCCGGCTAAAACTTTTTCCAGATTCTTATAAAGAACAGAGACTCTTGCAATTGAACCCATTGTTGCTTGTACAACTTTCGGATTATAAATGTCAACACAGTTTTCAGAGCATATTATATTCTTAATTCCAAACCAGTCGGCTGTGCGGATGATAGTACCTAAATTACCGGGGTCATGAATTTCGTCAAGCATTAAAATCAAGTCGGAAAAAATATTTTCTTGAATTATTTCCGGCTTGGGAATTTTTACAATTGTTAGAACATTATTGGGTGTGGATAAAAAACTAATTCTTTCCAGCTCTTTATTTCTTATCTGAGTGACATTAACTTGACTGTTTTTCAGTAATTGCTCATTTTGTTCTATCCATTCGGCAATGGCATAAATATTCGAGATCTCAAATCTGCTGTTTAAAAGTTCAATTACAAGTTTATCACCTTCGGCAACAAACTCATGGAAAAGTTTCCTGAACTTACTTAATTTTAAGGAGTTAATATATTTTATTTGATTATTCTGCAAAAACTTCAAATTTAATATCTACCTCTATTTCTTTATGCAAATTGATTTTAGCCGTGTAAGTTCCAAGTTCTTTAATTGATTCGCCGTCAACATTAATTTTCTTTCTGTCAATATCAAATTTGAATTGGTCTTTTATAGCATTAGCAATTTGAATAGCATTTACCGAACCGAAAATTTTACCTGATGTACCGGCTTTGGCACCGATTTTAACGGTAATATTTTCAATAGCTTTGGCGAGGGTTTCGGCTTCTTTTCTTATTTTTTCTTCCTTATAGGATTTTTGCTTTAAAACTTCTGCACGTATCTTTTTATTTGGTTCTGTGGCTAAAATTGCCATTCCTTTTGGAATTAAATAATTTCGTGCAAAGCCGTCCTTAACCTTTATTAAGTCGTTTGTATAACCTAAATTTGGTACATCTTGTTTTAATATTATTTCCATGATTCAACCTCCTTATTTTAATAAATCTGCAACGTAAGGCATTAGTGCCAAATGGCGTGCTCTTTTAACTGCCTGGGCAACTTTTTTTTGAAATTTTGTTGATGTTCCGGTAATCCGTCGTGGTAAAATTTTACCTTGCTCGTTTACAAATTTCATCAAAAAATTTGGGTCTTTATAATCAATATATTTTATTCCGCTTTTTTTGAAACGGCAATATTTTTTTCTTTTTGTATCAACTGCTATTGGAGTTAAATATTTAATTTCTGAATTTGGTTGTGCCATTTTTATTAATTTTTTAAGTTTTGAAATAGTTTTAAGCTTCTGTTTTTTGTTTTTCTTCTTTTGCCTTTAGACGTTTCTTTTCGTTATAGGCAATAGCGTGCTTGTCTAATAAAACGGTAAGAAAACGTAAAATGCGTTCATCTCGTTTAAATTCTACTTCAAGTTTTGCTATTGAATTTCCTTCGGCTTTATATTCAAAGATTTGATAAAAGCCTGTTGATCTTTTTTTGATAGGATAAGCAAGCTTACGTAAGCCCCAGTTATCCTCAAAGATTATTTCAGCCCCATTGTCTTTCAGAAATTTCTGATACTTTTTTACCGCTTCCTTCATCTGATCTTCAGACAAAACGGGAGTTAAAATGAAAACGGTTTCATACTGATTCATAATTTAATTTTTAATTTTTAATTTTTTTAAAGGAGTGCAAAATTATAATAAATATTCAAATCTGCAAATGAAAAAAATAAATTTTGGAAATTATTTGTACCGATAGCTATCTGAATCGTTTCATATCGGTATAGCTGTTAATGGTAGGGATAAAATCATGTACTATGTTCGTGAATTTTTTATAATTTCCTTACAAATAAATTCAGATGCTTTTCCATCACCGAAGATTGGGGGGAATAAAATTTTATTGGATTTTTTGAAATGTTCATAAGCATTTAATATCCTTTTTTCATCTGCATCTGTAACGATAGCTGCTTTGTTTTCAACTATTTCTTTCCATTCGGTTTCAGAACGCATGATAATGCAGGGCTTCTGAAAAAAATAGGCTTCTTTTTGAACTCCACCAGAATCGGTAAAAATCATTTCAGTATTTTTTTCAAGTACAATCATATCAAGAAATGAAACCGGTGAAATAATTTTTATCAACGGCTTGTTCTTGATTGCCTGATATAGCCCTGTGCTTAGATTATTTTTTAATAATTTGGATGTTCTTGGATGAATAGGTAAAACAATGTTGAGATTTTGGTTTTCTGCAATATTTTTTAATGCGGAAAAAATTGCATTTAATCGTTCAGGATTGTCTGTGTTACTATCTCGGTGAATAGTTGTAAGAATAAATTTTCCGGGTGATAAATTCAATTGTTTCAGGATACCTGATTTTTTTTCAGCGACCTCTGAAAAACAAATACTATTATCAAACATCACATCACCGCAATGATAAATTCCCGGATTATCAATATTATAAGGTGGTTTTGTGTCGGGGTCAAATCCTTCACGGATTAAATTATTAAATCCGGTCAGAGTAGGGGAGAACAGCAGAGTTGAAGCATGGTCGCATACGATACGATTGATTTCTTCAGGCATTTTTTTGTTGAATGAACGCAAGCCTGCTTCAATATGAGAAACCGGGATATGGATCTTTGCCGCTGCAACTGCCCCTGCAAGTGTGGAATTTGTATCACCGTAAAGTATAATTGAATGGGGCTTTTCATTTAGCAGAATTTTTTCAATTCCTTCAATCATCAGTGCTGTTTGTTTGCCATGACTTGCCGAGCCGATGTTTAAATTATAATCGGATTTAGGAATTTCAAGTTCGTCAAAAAATATTTTTGACATGTTTATGTCATAGTGCTGTCCTGTATGAACAATAATTTCGCTGATCTGGTCGGAGAATTTATTTCTGATCGCCCTGCTTATTGCTGCGGCTTTTATTATTTGCGGGCGTGCACCGATTATTGTTATTATCTTAATCATAAAGAATTAGTAATTACTCAATTCCATAAAATACGATAAAATTAAGTTATTTATTTATTTTAAACTATGAAAAAGCTGGAATAATGGAATGTTGGAATATTGGAATAATGTTCACTATAAAAATGAATCTTCCCAATATCCTGTATTAATCTTATCTTGCAACTTTTATATTAGTTTTATCAAATGAATTTACTATTCCATAATTCCAACGACCGTTGGAAGTCCGTATGGACATTCCATCATTCCTCTATGGTGTTGTCTTCAACACATTTCCATTTTATAATAACTTTTATTGAACTGATTGGTATTATAGCATATTTTCATCGGCAAAGCTATAATATTTTTCGTCACCAATAATTAAATGGTCAAGAACACTGATGTCAAGCAATTTTCCTGCATCAACAAGTTTTTTTGTAAGTTTTAAATCAGAGTCGCTTGGTTGTATATTTCCCGATGGATGATTGTGACTGAGAATTATTGAGGAGGCATTATTTTCCAGGGCCAGCTTGAAAATTTTTTTCGGGTCAGCTACCGTACCTGAAATACCGCCTTCGCTGATGTTGATCTTTTTGATAATTTTATTAGCCTTGTTTAAAAGTAACATCCAGAATTCTTCGTATTGTGAGTCAGATAAAATACCTTGAAACACTTCAAAGGCATCGCGACTGCTTGTTATTTTTTCTTTTTCAAGGACGTCTTCACTTCTTCTGCGTTTACCGAGTTCAAGAGCAGCAATTATACTTATTGCCTTGGCTTGGCCTATTCCTCTAAACTTCATCAGGTCTGTTACCGAAAGTTTTGAGAGTTCTATAAGGTTGTCGTTTAAAAAATTTAAGATTTTTTTTGCAAGATCAACTGCAGATAATTCTTTGCTGCCCGAACCGAGAAGAATAGCAATAAGTTCGGCATTACTCAACGAATGTTTGCCTTTTAATAAAAGTTTTTCCCTCGGACGGTCATCTTCAGCCCAGTTTTTTATTGAGGTTTTTTCTTTGTATTCAGTCATAAATATTTAGATAAGTGTAAAATTGAGAGATTAATTCAGGTTTTAGTCTTTTTAGTTTATACTATTATCCTATAAAACTTTGCTAAAAAAACAAAGTTATTTTGCAAATCCGCAATTAATATGCGATTGATTCAACATTTAACACTCAACACTCAACACTCAACATTCAACATACAACATCCAATTTTCATTATTTCTGCATATTCGACTTCGCAGTTTCAATGCTTTTATAAATTATAGCTATTAATTCTTCCGTTTCTTTAATAATTGGAGCTAATTTCTTTGTATTTTGGATTAATGGTTTCTTTCCAATAATTTTTAAGCAAATTCGACTTTCTT
>JAUWSB010000062.1 GCA_030610255.1 Bacteroidota bacterium | reverse complement strand
GAAGGTGAGGGTAATGTATCGATTGCTTCCAGAACAACTTTTCCTGCACCTACTATATCATCACTTGTAATACTGATTTGAGCCGATAATGTAATGCTCAATAAAACTGTAAAAATTGATAGTAAAAATTTTTTCATAATATTTGGTTTTAATGATTAATATCGACAAATGTACAAAATTTTACAAGGGATTGCAATATTCCGGCTAAATATTCCTAAGCTTATTTGTGAAGAAAATAATATGAAATACTTTTTTTAATTTTCCTCTTCAATATACTTTTTTATTAAGCTAAGTAGTGCTCCTGTTTTCCGTACATATAAATAAAGTTGAATGTTTCAAGATATAAAAT
This sequence comes from Bacteroidota bacterium, assembly GCA_030610255.1. Lineage (GTDB taxonomy): Bacteria > Bacteroidota > Bacteroidia > Bacteroidales > JADFUO01 > JADFUO01. Next base: position 11,847 of record JAUWSB010000062.1, on the reverse strand, counting down.
ACAGAATAACAACATAATACAACTTGTTCTTTTATGGTTTTGGTTGTCCGAGAAATTTAAAGATAATTTTTTTGATAAACATTAATATGTTATTAAATCCAGAGACCACTGCACAGATAGGTAGCTTAATTATTGTACTTTTTTTTTGATAAAAAAGTACCAAAAAATCAAGGCTTATTAAAAATCATAAAACATCTTTCAGTACCTCAATTGGATAATTGACATTACCAAAAGGCATTGAAACTTGTACACCAACTATATATGGTTTTAATTCTGCTACTGTTTCACGTGCAATTTGCAATCCTAACATTCTTGCTTTTTCTTTGGTTTTAGTGGCATACATTCTTTTCATTATACTGTCAGGTACAGAAGCACCCGGAACTTCATTATTCATAAACTCAGCATTTCTAATACTAACTAATGGCCATATTCCTGCAATTATCGGAATTTTCAGATGTTCTATTCGTTTAATAAATTTAAAGAATATTTTACTGTCGAATACCGGCTGAGTGATGGCAAATTCAGCTCCGGCTTTAACTTTCCATTCAAACCGGCGAATTTCATAGTCTAAATCAATTGCTCCAGGATTAACTCCGACACCAATAAAAAAGCCGGTTGGATTTGTTAACTGATTTCCGCCAAGGTCTTTCCCACAGTTTAAAGTATATGTAAGGTTTGTCAGCCCGATAGAGTCAATATCGAAAACAGCAGTTGCATCAGGAAAGGAACCCATTTTTGGTGGGTCACCCGTAACAAGTAAAATGTTTTTAATACCTGCTCCATACGCACCTAAAAGGTCGCCTACCATTCCCAAAAGATTTCTATCACGGCAAGTATAATGTTGTATTACATCAATTTTTGAATTTTGCTGGATAAGAAGTGAAAGATAACTTGCTCCCATTCTTGAAAGTGCACGCGGACCATCGGGAATATTAATTGCGTCAATACCGGCTTCTTTCAGGATTTTTGCCTGTTCTATTGCTTTGGAAGGGTCCGAGCCTTTAGGAGGAACGATTTCAACGGTTGTAATAAATTGTCTTTCACAAATTTTTCTTGCAAATTCAGATTTTTCACAGCTGGGAATCGCACTACATTGTTCTTCTTCCTTAATAATCTCAATTTGTTTTTTGAGTTGTTTTTTGGGTTGGACGGCTTTAATGGCCTTTCTCATAGCTTTAATAAAATCAGGGTTCGTACCACAGCAACCACCGATAATCCTCACACCTGCTTGTGTAAAATGTTTTGCATATTCACCAAAATATTCAGGGGAAGCCAGATAAATATTTCTTCCGTCAATATTCTGTGGAACCCCTGCATTTGGAATAACGCAAATCGGAATATTAACAGCATGTATCATTTTTTCAACTTCATCAAGCATAACTTTCGGACCAACACTGCAATTAAGTCCAACAGCATTTGCACCCCAAAGTTCTATTTTTTTTGCAAATACCTCCGAAGGTGTTCCAAATGAGGTATTTCCATCATCGCCTATTGTCATATTGGCAATTATTGGAATGTTAAATTTTTCTTTAATTCCAAGAATTACTTGTTGAATCAAATGTATATCCGAGAAGGTTTCTAATATTAATAAATCAACTCCGCCGTCAATAAGAGCTTTAGCTTGTTCAACATAAATTGCCCGTGCTTCATTCTCAGAAAGCGACCCCCAGGGTTCCAAACGTTCATTTAAAGGGCCAATTGATCCTGCAATATAGACGTCTTCATCTGCAACTTCTCTTGCAATTTTTGCTCCCTGGTAATTAATCAGATATGTTTTATCTTCTAAACCAAATTTTTGGAGCAGTAAACGATTCGCCCCAAATGTATTAGTTTCAATAACATCAGCTCCGGCTTCAACATACGATCGGTGAATCTCTTTTATGAGCTCAGGTTTTGATAAATTTAACTCATCATAACAAGTATTAATAAAAATTCCTTTGTTGTAAATCTCTGTTCCCATTGCACCATCAAATAAAACAATGTTGTCTTTAAGGAATTCTAAAAAAGGTATTCTCATATTTCGAAATTATTTTATTTTTTCACAACTTTTAATATTCAGTATATTAAAAGGTATAAGGGAAATAAGGGTATAAGGGTATAAGGGAAATAATGGTATAAAGGTATAAGGGATATTTCGGTGGTCTTTCCCCTATTTCCCTTACAACCGCAGGGCGTCCGTATGGATTTCCTCTATTCCCCAATTAACTTCTAATTTTCCGCTGCTTTCATTTCCTTCACAGCACTTATTAATTCAGGAAGTATTTTATGCACATCTCCAATAATTCCATAATCGGCAGCTTCAAAGATAGGGGCATCATTGTCTTTATTAATTGCAACAATATATTTAGAAGAGCTTACTCCACCAAGATGTTGAATTGCCCCGGAAATTCCCAGTGCAAAGTATAAATTGGGAGCAATGATCTTTCCGGTTTGCCCGACATGCTCTTCGTGAGGGCGCCATTCTTCATCAGCTACAGGTCGTGAACAGGCAATTGCAGCACCCAACACATCAGCTAATTCTTCAAGAGGACCCCAGTTTTCAGGACCTTTCATTCCTCTTCCACCGGAAACAACAATTTCAGCATCGTTTAACAACACTTTTCCAGTAATTTTTTTAACATCTTCTACATTAGTTCTGAAATCTTCATCAGACAACTCCGGAACAAATTTTTCAATTTGTGCTTTATTTTCTGTTTCAATTAGCCCAAATGAATTTTGAGCAAGTGTTAATCCTTTAACCGGGCTTTTTATCACAACATCTGCAAATGCCTTACCGGTAAAAACTTTTTTTCTGACTGTAAAAGGTTCATAATTTGAAGGCAAGGCAGTAACTCCTGACACCAAACCCGCTTTTAACTTAACCGAAACCCGCGGTGCAACAGCTTTTCCAGTATAATTATTTGCAAACACAAGAATAGTGGTTTTTTCTTTTTCGGCAACTTGTGAAATAACTTTTGTATAAGCTTGGTTATCAAGCTTGTTTAATTTTATTTCATTTATTGAAATTACTTTTTCAGCTCCATAATCTCCAAGTTTTTTCAGTTCCGTTTCTTCAACATTACCAATTGATACGACAACTACTGAAGTATTAATATTTTTAGCTATTTCACTTGCATAGGATACCTGCTCAAAATTTAATTTCTTAAATTTTCCATCCCAATTTTCTGTATATACTAATACGGACATATTTTTGATTTTTAATTTTCATAATTATTTTCTTTCAACAATAAATCAGTGAAACAATGAAACACTGAAACAGTGAAACAGTGAATCAATTAAATCACCTTCGCCTCATTGTGCAGTAAATCAACCAATTCTTTTACATTTTCAGTATCAACAATTTTACATGCGGATTTTGCAGGAGGCAATTCATAGCTGACAAATTCGGTTAATGCTTCTGTTTCAACTGCCGGTAAAACATTCAGAGGTTTTTTACGAGCCATCATAATTCCTCTCATAGATGGGATTCTGGGTTCTAAGGCAATACCTTTCTGAACAATGGCAACAAAAGGAACTTCGGTTGATAAAGTTTCCGAACCACCGTCAATTTCCCTGTTCACTTTTACATCACCGTTTTCAATATTTAATTTTGAAACAGAAGAAACCGATGGAATATTCAGGAATTCGGATAGCATTCCACCAACTGCCGAACCGTTATAATCACTGGCTTCAATTCCGCATAAAATTATATCATAATCTTTTGCAACCTGGGCTAACTGTTCAGCCACAAAAAAAGCATCTTTAGGTTCGGCATCAATGCGAACTGCATCATCAGCACCAATAGCAAGGGCTTTTCTTAATGTTGGTTCAGCATCTTTCAACCCAACAGCAACAACTGTGATTTTTTCAATTGTATCTCCTGTAGTTTCTTTTAATTCCAGTGCTCTTGTCAATGCCAGTTCGTCCCACGGATTAATTATCCACTGTATACCGGCAGTATCAAACGCTGTATTATCTGCGTTAAATCTAATTTTAGTTGTTGTGTCAGGAACATTGCTTATACAAATTAATACTTTCATTTGCTTTCTAATTAATTACTATTTTCCTTATTAATTATTTTTAAAATATAAAATGAAGAAATAAACTAATCACTTAATAGCGACCGCGAAATTACAATTTTTTGAATTTCGGAAGTGCCTTCATAAATTTGAGTAAGTTTTGCTTCACGCATAAGTCTTTCAACATGATATTCTTTTACATATCCATATCCACCATGAATCTGTACGGCTTCGGTAGTTACTTCCATGGCAATATCAGCAGCATATTGTTTTGCCATTGAACTTGCCGTTGCAAAAGGTTTGCCCTGGTCTTTCAGCCAGGCAGCTTTCAAACAAAGATTACGGGCATTTTCAACCTTTACAGCCATATCCGATATTTTAAATGCAATTGCCTGATGATTGGCTATTTCCGTACCAAATGCTTTTCTTTCCTTTGCATATTGAATTGCCCTGTCAAGTGCTCCTGAAGCAATACCTACTGCCTGTGCAGCAATTCCAATTCTTCCTGCTTCAAGGGCTTTCATGGCAAATTTAAACCCAAACCCATCTTCTCCTATCCTGTTTTCTTTAGGAACTTTAACATCGGTAAACATAACCGAATGAGTATCGGAACTTCTCATTCCCATTTTATCCTCATGAGGTCCAAGGGAAATTCCGGGAGAATTTTTTTCAACAATAAAAGCATTGATCCCCTTATGACCTTTTTCAGGATGTGTATGTGCAATAACTATATAAATTGAAGCTGAATTAGCATTTGAAATCCAGTTTTTCGTGCCATTAATTAAATAATAATCTCCTTTATCTTCAGCAATTGTCCTTTGCTTAGAAGCATCTGAACCGGCTTCGGGCTCAGATAATAAAAATGCACCAATTTTCTCGCCTCTTGCAAGAGGTTTTAAATATTTTTCTTTTTGTTCTTCTATACCAAACTTTTCAATTCCATAACATACCAATGAATTATTAACTGACAAAATTACACTGACAGAAGAATCAATTTTGGAAATTTCTTCTATTGCCAAAACATAAGAAATTGTATCCATTCCGCCGCCATCATATTTGGGATCAACAATCATACCCATAAAACCAAGGTCGGCTAAATTTTTTATATGCCTTGTAGGAAATTCAGCTTTAGCATCACGTTCCAAAACATCCTGTATCAATTCTCTTTCGGCATAATCTCTGGCTGCCTGCCGTATCATTAATTGTTCTTCTGTAAATTCAAAATCCATGTATTAAATTTTAAGTTTAAATATATTCTAAAAAGAAATTTATAATTTTTTTTAAAGAGGCAACAAAAGTAAAAAAAAGGAATTAAAGACAAAAAATAAATTTAGAAATCAAAACCAGAAAGTTGGGTTTTAGCATTACGGAACTTTTTAATTATTTCCTGAATTATTTCAGCAGCCGGTTTTATTTCATCAATCATTCCGGCTACCTGCCCTATTTCCAGCTCGCCTTCATTCACATCACCTTCAAACATACCTAATTTAGCTCTTCCATGCCCAAGCAATTTTTTCAATCCTTCAACCGAAGTCCCGTTATATTCTGCGGTTTGAACTTCATTAAAAAATTTATTTTTAATTAATCTTACCGGAATAAGCTGTTTTAAAGTAAGTTTTGTATCACCATCTTGAGCTTCAACAATTTTTTGCTTAAAATTAATATGTCCTGACGATTCGTAAGAAGCTGCAAAACGGCTGCCTATTTGAACGCCGTCAGCTCCCAGTATCATTGCTGCAAGCATACTTCTTCCTGAAGCTATTCCGCCCGCTGCAATTAATGGAATTGAAACAGCTTTACGAACCATTGGTATCAAAGTCATAGTTGTTGTTTCCTCAAAACCATTGTGCCCGCCCGCTTCAAAGCCCTCGGCAACAATGGCGTCAACTCCTGATTCTTCACATTTTTTTGCAAATTTTACATTAGCCACAACATGAACAACAGTAATACCACGCTGCTTAAAGTAAGATGTATATTTTTTAGGATTCCCTGCAGAAGTAAAAACTATTTTTACTTTTTCTTTTATAATGATATCAATATGCTCTTCGGTTTGTGGATATAAAAGCGGCAGGTTCACCCCAAAAGAATTTTTTGTTGCAACTTTGCATTTTCGGATATGCTCATGTAAAACATCCGGATACATTGAACCTGAGCCAATAAGTCCTAAGCCGCCGGCATTACTAACAGCAGAAGCCAGTTCCCAGCCACTGCACCATATCATTCCACCCTGAATAATCGGGTATTTTATTTTGAAAAGTTCTGTGATTCTATTCATTTTTTTTATCCCATTACTTTTAACATAGCTTCAACAATATTGTGTGCTCCCTCATATACCTGAACAATATCGGTAGCTTCCATATAATATGGTGTTGTAAAAACATTGTGTTTATCGTCAATCACAACATCATCATAATTGGCAGTAATGTGTGTTGCACCCATCTTTTCAATGGTTTCGGCTGTTGCTTCATCTTTGCCGACAGTTACATTTACATCACCAATAATTTTAGCAATCAAAACAGGGGCAATGCACATCGCACCTATGGGCTTTTTTAATTTTAGCATTTCCTTCACGGCTTTTTCAATTTCTTTATTCACACTTGCATTAAAACCGTCAAAGACCACAGTGCATAAATTTTTTGCCACACCAAACCCTCCGGGAAATATCAGTGCATCAAAATTTTTTGGATTAAAATCGCTTAAAGGTTTGATATCTCCTCTGGCAATTCTTGCAGCTTCAACCAAAACATTTCTTTTTTCATTCATTTCATCTCCAGTAAGGTGATTGATAACATGATGTTGGGAAATATCCGGTGCAAAACACTGATAACCGGCACCTAATTTTTTTATGGCTAATAAAGTTAATGTGGCTTCATGAATTTCGGTACCATCATAAATACCGCAACCGGCTAATATTACAGCAAAATTTTTCATAATTCTTATGTTTTTAATTAATGATGCTAAAGTACAAAATTAAATTAAAAAGCCCATCCATAAGGACAGGCATTTAGTATAAATAAAATATTTGTAACTATTCATGTATATAAAATTATTATCAATTAAATTCCAAAACACAAGCATCAAATAATTTACCCTGTGAAATAATTTTTGCTTTGCAAAAATTACTTCGTATTTCACAGGGCAGGTAAATCTCAATTATTAAAATTCCAATGACCAAAACAATTATTTTGACTTTTCTATGATAGATGAAAATATTTTTTTACAAATAGTCTAACTTTTTTAGCAAATTGAAACGTTCATTATTCTAAATCATTAATTTTTTGTTTTGAATTTGTATTTTTGGTCATTGTAATTTATCCATACGGACAAGTTTTGTATTTTGTTATTTGGTGCTTGTAATTTATTTCGTTATAATTTTACCCTCTTTTATAAATAATTGCAACAACTGTAACATCATCACCACCCATATTAATTGTCATTCCGTATGGGCGGTCTTTAGGAATTTCTATCTGTGCTTCTCCGGCTTTTCCGGTTAATTGCTCCCAGATAGTTACTGCCTGATGTACGCCGGTTCCTCCTGTTGGATGGCCCCAGCCAATTAATCCGCCGGTCGTATTCATCGGAATTATACCATCTCTTGCAGTATTGCCTTGTGCAACAAATTCGGCGCCTTTACCCGGCTTTACAAATCCGATAGCTTCGGTAGCAAGAATTCCGGCAATTGAAAAACAATCATGTGTTTCAATTGTAGCGAGATCATGAATTGTAATATTAGCCGATTCTATTGCTTCTTTTGCTGCTTTTTTTATAGTTGTAAGTTCGGTTAAATCAGGCGGGTCGTTAGTAATATTTCTTTCAACCTGAGCCCAGCCAACTATTTCAACAGCTTCTTCTTTCGGGATACCAATTCTTTTTAATCCTTCTTCGGAAACAATTGCAATTGCAGAAGCAGCATCAGAAACTTTTGAACAATCTAAAACTGATAGATTATCAACAAAAGCTTTTCCGTTTGGTTTCATTTTATCATATAAAGCATCAAGGTCTTTAACTTTATTTTCATGTTCCTGAGCAGTAGGACAAAGCCGTGCATTTTCAATGGCATTCCTGAACCAACGGCGGAAGCCCTTTCTTGTATATTCCATTCCATATTTTTCATAATATGCTCCTGCCCTTTCGCTGAATTGACCGGGAAAGAAATAAGCATGACCGTTTTTTCTTTTTTGATACCACCCGGCACCGGCAAGCACATCAGCTCCATAGATTGCTTTCATAGTATTTTGTACTTCAACACCAACAGTAAGAACTACATCGGCAGTTTCTGCAAGTACTGATTTTATGCCACTCATTAATGCCAAAGCTCCAGACCCACAAGCTCCTTCAGTACTGGTGCATGGTTTCCATTGCAACTCGTCATCTATCATAGGGATAAAACCAGGTAAATTACCCTGTCTGTTAAACCTGGGCGCCATAAAATTCCCAATTGCACCTTCGTCAACATTCTTTGCACCACCAATTTGTTTTAAGGTGCCTTGTCCTGCTTCTTTTATATAATGTTCAATTCCGGGGCGAGGCTTTTTAGGATGAAATTCTCTCCTGCCTGTTCCCAATGAAATTGTATTATAACCTGCAGTCATATATACTTTTTTTCTTAATTTTTTCATTTTTTAAATTTTTTTAATCTTTATTTAATTTATGAATTCTTATATGTTTTTCTAAAAATACTGTTTAATCAAAAAATGTATTCACAGGGCCATAAGCATGGAAAAATCCGGTAAGCATAACAGTATTGACATCATTTTCGTTATTAGCAACATTATCGGCTACTAACTTTTTACCAATTTCGTTTGAACGTTTTCCGTATTTTACAGCTAATTCGGCACCAAATGTTTGTTTTGTTTTCAATGTTTTAAAGAAATCTTCCAGCAAAACTTCTTTATCAGGACGACGAATTATTGATTTCCATGATATTTTTGAATCCGGAATAGGTCCTAATTTTTTTTCACACTTATCCTTAAATTCTGATATCGGAATATATTCTTTTTTATCAGGGTCAAAAATAGCAATGGGCTGTCCTTTTTCATATTTCATAAAACCGTCTTTTTGTGAGCCGTCGGATTTTTGTCCACCTTTTACACCAAGTTCAATCATTTTATCTAATAGGGAGCTATGTAATTCCTCATCAGTTACAAACGCATTCATCACTTTCATAATAAACTGAACAACATCAATACCAACATAATCTATCAACTGGAATATTCCCATTGGTCTGACAAGATATTCCTGTGCTACTTTATTCACCATAAAAACTGCTTCAACAAACGGCACATCTTTAGCAAGGGCTTCGGCTTCGGTAATTGCATGAAGTGAGTCGCGCATAAAATGTCCATTACCGATAAATCCTGCAAAGTCATTTGAAGGAACAATGATCTTTCGTAAATTTTTTGCATAGGTTTTGGCAAATTCAACAACTTCTTTTTTAGTTTTATCAGTAACAATCAGTTCAACTAATTTTTGGATTGCAGGAGGATTATAAAAATGGAATCCGAGAATCCTGCCTTCAAGACCTGCTTCTTTTTCAACAACATTTATTGGTACAGAAGAAGTATTTGTAAAATACCATGGGTTATTAGGATTATTACTGTCAATCTGCGAAAGCAATTTAACTTTCAAATCTTTATTTTCACTAACAGCTTCAAAAATCAGGTTTGAATCGTAAGCTGCTTCTAATTTAGTTACAGGTCGTACAATATTGATAACATCAAAGACATATTGGTCAATAATATCTTTGTTCTCAATAAGGTCGGTTCTGTCGGCATATATTTTTCTAAGCAGAACCGTTTTTTTCTCGGCAATTTTCAGAATTTGAACTTTAAGATATTTCAGCAAACCAGCCAGTCCTTCATGCGACACATCCATTGCATTTAAAACATAAGTTTTGGTTTGATTCTCGGGTTTAAAGCTAATATCAGCCATTTCCACAGCAGTAAGCAACAAAATTCCGCTGCCCATTTTTCCGGCGGCGCCAAGCACCGTCACATTTTGGAGTCTTTCTTCGTAATTCATTTGTTATCAATATTTGATTATAATTTATTTATTATTTGAGATTTGTAATTTATTTTTTCCAGTTTATCTGGGTTGGGTTTAATAAAAACAAAAAAAATCCTGGAATTTTACCAATCAGGTTTTCTTTTTTCAAGAAATGCTTTCATGCCTTCTTCACCTTCATCTTTAAATTGAGAACCAAAATAATCTGATTCCAAATCACAAGCTTTTTCAAATTCGGAAAGCAATCCCTTACGTGCAACATATTTTACTTTTTTAACAGCCTTAGGACCTTTGGAAGCAATAGTTTTGGCAATCTTCATTACTTCATCCATAAGTTCTTCCGGTTCTACAACTTTTTGCACCAAACCTATACGCAGTGCATCTTCTGCTCGTATCATTTCACCGGTTGTAAGCATATAAAGTGCATCAGCCAGACCAACAAGGCGCGGTAAGCGTTGCGTGCCGGCATATCCCGGGATCATTCCCAAATTAACTTCCGGTTGTCCGAACTTAGCTTTAGAACTTGCAATACGAAAATCACATCCCATTGCCAATTCCAGTCCTCCTCCAAGAGCAAAGCCGTTGATAGCTGCAATAACAGGAATTTCCAGTTTTCCAAGACTGCTGAATATGTTCTGTCCTAATTTTGAAAATGCAGTTCCCTGCTCCGGTGACATATCAACCATTTCGGCAATGTCAGCTCCTGCAACAAATGCCTTACCTTCGCCTGTTATTATCATCACTTTAACTTTTTCATTTGAAGCAATAGAAGCCACTATGTCGTCCATTTCATGGAAAAATCTTGAATTAAGTGCATTTAATGCTTCAGGACGGCTAATAGTAACCAAAGCAATACCATCTTCAATTTTAAGGTTTAATATTTCGTAATCCATAATTATAATTTGATTTTTTTGAATTTCCAAAATTAAAAAAAATTTTGATTATGTTTTACTTCTTTTTTAAATAGATGTTATAATTTTATATATTAAATTAATAGATGTAAAGATTTATATAATAATATATATTATTTTTGCGTTAATTATCCGGAGTTTAAAATTGAACAATTTAGTAAAGAAAATATCATCACTAATTTTAATAATTGTTATACTTGTTACAACAATTGGTTTTAGTATATTCAGACACCATTGTTATTGTAATAATTTAACAGATTATTCATTTTTTATCAATAAAACCGAATGTAATAAACATTCGGATAAATCAAACAAATGTTGTTCATTAGAAGACAAAGTTGATAATAAGCAAAAAAATAGTTGTGATAAATCAAGTTGCTGCAAAACAAGTTTTCAATTTTATAAACTGACAACTCTTTATGATGTACCTCAGGCAAAAAACACATTGAAGTTTTTTAGTGTAATAATATTCAAAATATTTGAAAATGATAAAAAACCCATCACTAATATTAAAGATAAAAAATATTTTAAGCCTATAATTATCATTCCTCTTCTTTATGGAAAATTGCTGATACATTTTATTCATCAACTCAAGATTGCCCCGCCTATATTATAAATTATCACTGTTACATACTTTTTAATTTTTTGTTTTGAAATTTATTTCTTTTTCAAAACAGATTATTCAATTTATTTATATGGCATTGTATTATGAAATTTAAAATATTTTGGATGATAATCCTGCTATTATTATCTATTGTAATAAATAAAGTTCGTTCGCAGGAAATTCAAGGGAAAATATATGAATTGGACGAGCACAAACATGAAGTACCGATACCCGGTGTTAATGTTTACTGTTCGGGTACACAAACCGGAACTACAACTGATCCGGATGGTTATTTCAAACTTTTACTGCCGGATTATGAAAACTTTCAACT
>JAUWSB010000083.1 GCA_030610255.1 Bacteroidota bacterium | reverse complement strand
AGTGATAAGTAACGGATTTATTTTTATTAATTGTTTTTGAAATTAAAGCACCACCACAAACGGCTTTTTTCCCTTCGCCAACCGTGATGTAACAATCATAAGTTGCCCTGTCCTTGAAATCATCAACGCACGGGAACCATGCTTTACCCAGATTATGCGGGTCGGACACAAAACCAACTCCAAGATTAAATGCGTAATCACCCGAATAATGGAAACCGCCCCAGCCTTCATGAAACGGATGACCATGATAATAAATACTCACAGTTATAGTGTCACCTGTATTTACAGGAGTTGAAAGTTGTATTTGAATTATTGCATCAACATGTGTGAAAGAAGTAATTTCAGTTCCTTCAACAAAAACCGAATCAACTGACAGGTCAAGCAATTCGAGAGGGATGGAGCTGATGTTATCAACTTTTGGTGTTAAATTAACATCGGTAAATCCCTGGATTGTCTGAGCCGAAAAGTCAATATATTCCAGATGGATGTCATAATGAACCACATCTATTGTATCTCCGATTTCAGAGGTGTAATGAAAAAATTTATGAGAACAAAGATGCTTTTTTTGCTGCGCATTTAAGCTAAAGCTGAAAATAATTAAAATTATCAGACTTAAAATATAATTACTTGATTTCATTTTCGTTAATTTTAATTAATAAGATAATTCTGTAAAATTATTTATTTTATTAAATATTGGCAACTAATTTCAACTAATTTCTATATTTCTAAAAATATCAATATTTAAAATTTGTTCATATCCGAACAATAACTGTAACTATACGAACACTATTTTCGTCTAATGTTTTAAAATATTAAGATAAAATTATAATAATCAGCAATTTGAAAATGTGGCATATTTTTAGCTACATTTGTCCGTTAAACAATAAATATTAAAGCAATGATAAAAATAATAAATTGTAAGTGTTTCAAAGGAAACCTAAAATTAACTTTAATTGGTCTGTTACTTATTATAATTTCAGGCACTATTTATTCACAAAAAGTTTGGTCGTTAAGAGATTGTATTGATTATGCCCTGGATAATAATATTCAGGTCAAACAAAGTGAATTAACTTCAGAAAACAACAAAATAAGCTTGTTGCAAAGCAAATTGGATTTATTACCAACAGTTAATGGAAATTTATCGCATACTTATGGTTGGGGAAGATCAATTGACCTTGCAACTTATACGTATGCAAATCAGAATACCCAGCAAAGTTATTTTACATTTTCAAGCGATATAACAATATTTAACGGTTTGCAGAAATATAATACCATTAAGCAAAACCAGTTTGAATATCTGGCAAGTAAGTATGATTCGGATAAGATGAAAGACGATATTTCGCTAAGTATTGCAGCTGCTTATTTGCAAATTTTGTTTTACATAGAGATTGTAGCAACAGCCGAGGACCAGGTTGAAATTACCAGGTTACAGATTGACAGAACAGAGAAACTTGTTAATGCCGGAACATTAGCTAAAGGCAGCTTGTTTGATATTCAGGCACAAGGAGCTACAGAAGAAGTAAATTTAATAAATGCCCGGAACAGGTTAAACCTTTCATATCTTGATTTATTGCAATTGCTTGATAAAAGTGCCTCGGAAAAACTTGAAATAGAAAAACCCGAACTATCAATTACAACAGTTCCTGAATTATTACCTCCTGAGCAAATTTATTCGTATGCCATACTAAATTTACCTGAAATAAAAAGTGCAGAATACAGGTTGCAAAGTGCAAATAAAGGATTATCTATTGCACGGGGCTACAGAAGCCCGAGTCTTTCGTTAAGAGGTGGCTGGAATACAAGTTATTCCGACCAGATAAAGTATTCCAATCCCCTGGAACCTAATTATGGTGATAAAATTCCCTTTGGTAACCAGTTTGAAGATAATCAAAACAAAACCTTACAGGTTTCTTTGAGTATTCCGATTTTCAATGGTTTTCAGGTATCGTCATACATCAGCCAGTCAAAGTTAGATGCGGAAAATGCTCAGTATAACCTTCAGCTTTCAAAAAATCAAGTCAGGAAGAATGTTGAAACAGCTTTTGCCGATGCTTTATCGGCATTCAAAAGTTACAATGCTAATAAAAAATCTTTAAATGCTTATACTGAGGCATTTAAATATATGGAGCAAAAATTTGATGTGGGATTGGTTAATACTTTGGATTATAATGTTGCTAAAACACAACTGACTAAAGCCAAATCAGATTTATTATCAGCTAAATACGATTATATTTTTAAAACAAAAATCCTGGATTTTTACATGGGTAAGCCAATTACATTGGAAGAATATAAATAATTTGGGAAATAGTCGAAATTTATAAAATATTTAAACTCTCCTTATCAATAACTCTATACTCAAATTTTAAATATGGGAGTTAAAAGCACCAAAAAACAAATTACAAAAAACAAATAAAACCCAATTTTCTAAATTCAAATATTCAAACTATCTATTTTGGAAAAAATGATTAATTTTACAACTCTTAAAATTAAATATTAATTTACAATAAATATTTTTTAAATGAAAAAGAAATCAAAAAAGAAAAAATGGTTTATATGGGGTGGTATCATTTTGATCATCATCCTTGTAATAGTGGCTATTAATAAAAAGCAAAACACAAAAGGTATAAAAGTCAGTACTGAGCTTATTGAGAAACGAACGATTATTGAATCGGTTTCAGCAAATGGTAAAATTCAGCCTGAAGTGGATGTAAAGATAAGTCCGTATATTTCAGGCGAGGTTGTTGAATTATACGTAAAAGAAGGTGATAAGGTTAAGAAAGGAGAATTACTTGCAAAGATTGACCCTGAAATTTATTTAACCATTTACGCTAGGGCAGAAGCATTATATAACACACAACTGGCTAACAGAGCCAACTCAAAAGCCCGTTTGGCACAAGCTGAAGCACAGTATGTTAATACTACACAATCTTTTAAGAGAAATGAAACACTTTATAATCAGAATGTAATTTCCGCCTCAGAATTTGATGCAGTTAAATCCTCCTACGAAGTTGCCAAAGCTGAAGTTGAAGCAGCTAAAGAAAGTGTTAATGCAGCAGAATATTCGGTTAAAAGTGCTAAAGCTTCATTAAAAGAAGCTAAGGAAAACTTAAGAAGAACCAGCATCTTTGCCCCGAACGAAGGTACTGTTTCAAAATTAAATTTTGAAAAAGGAGAACGTGTTGTAGGAGCATCACAATTCTCAAGCGGTACCGAACTTATGCGAATTGCAAACCTGATGGAAATGGAAGTTAATGTTGAAGTTAATGAAAACGATATTGTTCGTGTGGCATTGGGCGATACTTCTATTATTGAAGTGGATGCTTATCTTAACAAAAAATTTAAAGGTATTGTAACAGAAATTGCCACTTCCGCCAATATTCTTGGTGTGAGTGTTGACCAGGTTACTAATTTTGATGTAAAGATCAGAATTTTAAGAGATTCGTATAAAGACCTTATTCCCAAAGATAATCCGCGTTTCTCACCCTTTCGACCGGGTTTGTCGGCAACTGTTGATATTCAAACCGAAACAGCTCATAATATTTTAACAGTGCCTATTCAGGCAGTTACTACAAGGTCGGATACTACCGGCAAAGAAAAATCATTACGTGAAAAAAGAGAAGAAGAAAAATCCAAAAAGGAAGAAAGCAAAGAAGATGAGGAATTTCATGAATATGTATTTTTATATGATAATGATACAGCCAAAATGCAAGAGGTTAAAACCGGTATTCAGAACAATACTTATATTGAAATTACCGAAGGGCTTGAAGACGGACAGGAAGTTATTGTTGCTCCCTACAGGGCAGTTTCCAAAAAACTAAAAAACGGTGACAAGGTGAAAAAAGTACCTAAAAAAGATCTGTTTACTTCGGAGGATTAATGGGTTGTGGGGGTTACTTATAAATGCGAATCAGGGTTGAAATTTTATTTAACCACAAAGGCGCACAATCCGCCAGCTGGCGGACACAAAGTATCACAAAGGAAATATTTGATTCTCATGAATATAGAAAAATATCAAAACGGTTTTAGATTGTTCTTTTCACGTGAAAGATGGTGTTAAACGGGGAATCCTTTAGTCCTTAGTGTGCCTTTGTGATATTCTTAGTGTATCCTTAGTGGTAAAAAAACCTATTTCAACTTTTAATTCGTATTATAAATTAGCTTTAACTACAAAATATATTTCATGATTTTCGCATTTTTGATTAAAACTTATTTGCCATGAATACAATTGAATTGCAAAATAACATAATACGAAAAATCCTGAATACTAAGGATAATCAGCTTTTGAGATATTTGAACAGTTTGCTGACAAAAGGTGTAAATTCAAATATTTATCAATTAAGTGACTTTGAAAGAGAAATAATAAAAGAAAGTCTGACTGACTATAAAAATGAAAGCGTTATTTCTAATGATAATGTTTTTTCAAAAACTGAAAAATGGAGACAAGGTGAAAAAAGTACCTAAAAAAGATCTGTTTGCATCTGAAAATTAATATCTTGAACTTATTAAACGATTACCATTCAATCAAAAAGAAAAAGAACAAAAAATTAAGATTTGACTAATTTATTGATTATTTAATTGTCTATTATATTCAAGTATTATTTGTATGAATGAGTTGTATGCAATTCTTATTATTAATATTATAATTTAATAAAACAATGGGAGCACTGCAAAAATTATTAAAATTATTCAAGAGTAATAAATCTAAATCTGATTTATTTGAGGTTAATAAACAAGCTAATGAATTTAGCATAGATAGTGAAGAATCTTATATTGAACAAAAAATGATAATGAGTGAAGAAGAAAAAGAAAGATTAATAGATCAAAAAGCAAAAGATATTGCAAAAAATAGAGTGTATTATGGTGATGATTATGTTTATGATTTTGATCCTTATGAATATGACGAACTTTTTGAGGAAGCAGCAAGAATAATTGTCCAGAACCAGCATGGCTCCACTTCATTGCTGCAAAGAAAACTGAAATTAGGATATAATCGTGCAGGAAGAATCATTGACCAGCTTGAATATGCAGGAATAGTAGGACATTTTGAAGGAAGTAAAGCAAGAGAAGTAAAAATTGCTACCGAATTTGCTTTGGAACAATTTTTAAAAGATCTTCCTTTTCATGAAAATCAAGAAGACAAGAATATAAGCAAATTTTACCAAGAAAATGAAGAAGAAATCGAATTAAGGGCGGCTAAATATGAATTAGAAGAAATGGAACGTAAAGAGAAAGATGAAATTAAGCAAAAGTTGCTGTATGAAGAACGTAAGAAACGCATACATAAAGAAGCTTTACAAGAATTAATAGAGGAAGGAGAAATCTTTAATCAACGCACTAATAATGAAGGAGAAAGAGAGCCTATTCCACAAGATGTTATGGATAAAGTATGGAATCGTGATGGAGGAAAATGTGTTAGGTGTGGTGGGCAGGAAAATTTGGAGTTTGACCATATTATTCCTGTTTCAAAGGGTGGTGCAACTTCATATAGAAATTTGCAACTTTTATGTAAAAAATGTAATCTTAAAAAATCAAATAAAATAGGTTAAGAATATTGATAGATATTTACAAGGAAAAGGAGGAAAACTAAAAACAACTTAGGGGCATACATAATGCTTAAAACCTCAAAATAATTATATAATAAATTATATAATTAAATTTATTTTTAATCACAACGTTTATGGATTAGCGACACTATGTATTCCATGGACAGTTAGAGCAAATTGCAGAAAATTAATTTGGAATTTGCACTCTATACTTTAAAATAGTATATTTGTAAAAAAATGATTTGATTATGATAACACAAGAAATCAAAACGGAAATACATAAAGTTATAGATAACCTTCCTGATGCAATTGCAAGTGACGTGCTTGATTATTTGAAGGGACTTTTAAATAAAACTAAACACGATTTGACAATGTCAAGGAAACTTGCAAAAATAATCAAAGAAGATAAAGAACTTCTTGAAAAATTAGCTCAATGATAACAATAGAAGAAGTTCTGAAGATTCATATTATTATTATTGAAAAATTTGGTGGAATGGAAGGAATTCGTGATAAGAATATTTTAGATTCTGCATTAAACCGACCATTTCAAACTTTTGAGGGTAAAGACTTATATCCTACATCTATTGATAAAGCATCTGCACTTATTGAAAGTGTTGTAAAAAACCATCCATTTATAGACGGTAATAAAAGAACTGGGTACGTTTTAATGCGTCTTTTACTTCTCAACAATGGACTTGATATTCAAGCAACTCGAAATGAAAAGTATGACTTTGTGATTGAAATTGCAAATGGGAAGTTTGATTATGAGCATATAAAAGAATGGATTGAAAAACGACTAATGCCTGTCCATAATGTCGGCTGAATTCAAATAAAATGAATAATGAACAAGGATTAACACCGATAGGCTAAAGCTACGGGGTAGGCTGATTTAAGATTTTTAATAACTTCGTAAATCAGAAATCGTTAATCATTATTCTAAAATCAAAAAAACACTACTTTTCGGAATTTGACCTCTATACTTTAAAATAGTAAATTTGTAAAAAAATGATTAGATTATGATAACAATAGAAGAAGTTCTGAAGATTCATATTCTAAATATTGAAACTGCTACAAGTATATGCTCTGTTGCTTTAACAAAGAATAATGAATTATTATCGCGTAGAGAATCTGATGATAAAAATTCTCATTCTTCTAAACTTACATTGTTTATAGATGAAGTAATTAAAGAAGTTGATATTAATTACGCTAATTTGGATGCAATTGCGGTTAGCAAAGGTCCTGGTTCATATACCGGCTTAAGAATTGGCGTTTCAACAGCAAAAGGCTTGTGTTATGCTTTGGATAAACCTTTAATTTCCGTTGGCACTTTACAAGCAATGGCTTTAGGTATGGCTAAAAAATTCGTTACAAAAAAATTTTCTGAGAAATCTGTATTATTTTGCCCGATGATTGATGCAAGACGAATGGAAGTTTATTCTGCTTTGTATGATTTAAATAATAAAGAAGTCCGGGAAATCAGGGCAGAGATTATTGATAAAAATTCGTTTTCTGAATTTTTGCAAAATAACGAAATCATCTTTTTCGGTGATGGTGCTTCAAAGTGCAAACAGGTTTTAGCACACCAGAAAAATGCGATATTTATTGATGACTTTTTTCCCTCAGCATCATTTATGACAGAAATTGCAGATTTAAAATTCAGAGAAAAAGTTTTTGAAAATGTTGCTTATTTTGAGCCGTTTTATTTAAAAGATTTTATTCCAGGAAAACCGAAGGTGAAAGGATTGTATTAGGCAGTTAAAAAGCCCTGTATTAATAAGATATTAATGATATTTATTAAAATGTATTTTACGGATTATGGAAACAAAAAAGAAAGTTAGTTCTTGTGAAGAATGCAAAATGCGGAAATATGCCGAAAGAAAACCAAATTCATTTTGGGCAAAAGTCTGGCGCTGGCATACTAAATGGTGCCCCGGCTGGAAAGCTTATCAGAAGGAATTGAACAGTTTGTAAAATAGATAAATATGAGGTTGTTCAATAATTATTGAAACAACCCCATAGTTTTGTCATCTAAAAATATTAGCGAGGTGGTGTGTCCTTTTCGCAAGATTGAGGCAATTTCCCTTCGCAACCTTTAGACGCTTTCTTATCACAACACTTAGACGCTTTTTTTTCACTGCACTTAGACGATTTCTTTTTACAACACTGTGCTAAATTTTCGTAAGCTTTACAATCAGCTTTGACATCATCAGCATCATATCCTATTTTTGAAATTGCTTTTCTTATCTTATCAGGATTGCTTTTGTCAGGATTGTATTTTACTGTTACAATTTTTGTTTCAATGTCAAGTTCAACATCTTTTACCCCTTTTTCAAAGGATAAATTTGATTCAATTTTTTCTTTGCACTTTTTACAAACTGCAGAGGTTTTGATATTAACTACTTCAATATTTGATTGGTTTTGAGCAAAACTGTAATGACTGATTGCAAAGACAAAAATCAATGCAAAGATTGTGTTAAATGATAATTTTCTTGTTTTCATTTTCTTGTTTTTTGTTTTTGTGAAATTTTTATTAAATGTATTTTTCATAACTTTAAAATTTTAATTTATTAACTTTTTGTATTAAAATTACATAGCGTTAAATCAGCTAATGTTTTATTGAATATCTGAAACCGGTATAAATTTTTATACCGGTAATTGGCCCCCAAACCATTGATGAATCAAAATATTTTCCAAAAGGATCATCAGCAGCAATTATTGGGTTTTCCTGTTTGAAGTTAGTTAAGTTTTCGCCTCCAATATAAATTTCCCATTTCCTGAAAAACTTAGTAACTTGTGCATTTATTAAAGTATATTTTGGCGATTTTGTAGCCATCTTGTATTCTTCAGAATTTCCATCAGTATTTGGCAGCCTGCTTTCACCATTGAATTGAGCAGTAAAATCAAATTGCCATTTTTTCAGATTACTTGTATATGATAGGTTTATCAAACCTTTATAAATATTTACAAGTGGCTTAGTAAGAAGTTTTTCATTAATAGTCATTTTAACATCATTATATCTGAAAGCAGCGACTAAATCAAGACCTTTGAATAATTCATAAACTGCTTCAATCTGAAAACTGTTAGAATAAGATTTTCCGTCAAGGTTATAAATTATAATTTTTGAAATGTCCTGATCACGATCAATTATTGCCTGATTTATAAAATCTGTCCTGTAATATTCTGCATTAAGACTGATCTCACGCCCAAAGATGTTAAGATACTTGGTTAGGTTTACTCCATAGTTCCAGGCTTCTTCAATTTTTAATTCATTTTTTATTATCAGTTTTCTGGAGCTTGCGAGTAAAAAATTATTTTCGGCTATGATGTTTGGTGTCCTGTAACCCTTTCCAGCAGATGCCCTGAAAATAGTATGTTCGTTTACATTATATTTCATATGTAATCTTGGAGTTATAATTGTTCCGTAAATATTATGAAAATCAGCTCGTAACCCCAGAATCAAAGTAAACTTATCATGATTTTTATATGTGTATTCAAAAAATCCGCCCGGAACACTCTCCTTTCGTGTGAATGCACTGTCATTCAGATTTTCATCAAAATCGTCAATCAAATAACTAATACCTGTTGTAAAAACATGATCTGTGTTTCCTAAATAAGATTGAAACATCAGGTTTCCGTAATAGTTATTTTCTTTTGCATCATAATCATTCAGTCCGAAAAATGAATTTTGCCTGTGATAAATAAATGAATTAATAAAAGCAATATTAGTACCTGGCTTATTAAATAAATATGCAGTTTTTGTAAAAACTTCATAACGTTTGGTTTTTACATTTATACCATAAGCATTTGAAGTATCATGCGGCAGAGATTTAATAAAATCTAATTGTCCACCTGTTCTGTCTTCATCAAGAATTTTTATGCCAATCTGACCACGTATATGCTTATTGTTTCCATATTTCCATCTGTTAAAAAAATTATATTGCTTAACTAATGGTTGATCTAAAAATGAATCATTATTAGCATCTGTTTTATTCTGGAAATTTTCCACATGGGCAAATATTGCGGTATTCCAGTGTTTATTAACTTTTATTGAAGAATTGGCATTTCCTTCAATTTTCCCAAAACTGTTTGCATAAACGTTTAAATAAAATATTTCACCATTATCAGGTTTTTTATATTCAACATTAATTTGACCGCTTATTGATTCATAACCGTTTTTTACTGAAGAAGTACCTTTTGATATCTGAATTGATTCCATCCATGTACCTGGTATATATCCTAACCCATAAGAGGTTGCCAGCCCTCTTAAATTTGGAATGTTTTCAGTCATGATTTGACTATAAATTCCGGCAATGCCAAGCAATTGAATTTGCTTTGCTCCTGAAATAGCGTCGCTGTAAGAAACATCAACCGAGGCATTAGTTTCAAAACTTTCAGATAAATTACAGCAAGCTGCTTTTTGTAATTCAGCTCCTGTAATGTTTTGTGTAAAAACAGGGTCTATCCTTGAAATATGACTTCCTGCTGCCTTATGAGCAATAACAATTTCTTCCAGTTCGTGTTTTTTGTCAAGAATTATTTTCAAATAACCGGTATGATTTTTTGTAATAGTAATTGTGTCATTTTTGTATCCGATAAAACTTATTACAAGTTGAAAGTTTTCATAATCCGGCAGTAAAAGTTTGAAATAACCATCCGGATCAGTTGTAGTTCCGGTTTGTGTACCCGAACAGTAAACATTAACACCGGGTATCGGTACTTCATGTTTGTGCTCGT
>JAUWSB010000130.1 GCA_030610255.1 Bacteroidota bacterium | reverse complement strand
ATAAAAAATTAAAGCATCCAATAATAGAAGGCTTATATTTGTAGCGGGGGCAGGATTCGAACCTACGACCTTTGGGTTATGAGCCCAACGAGCTACCACTGCTCCACCCCGCAATATATTTTACTTCTTTTTCTTCTTTTATTCATTCGAACCTACGACCTGGCGTACGCCCGAGCTACCACTGCTCCACCCCGCAATATTTTCTTATCTTTATTTTGCGAGTGCAAAGATATAATTTGTTTCTTTGTGAAGCAAACAAAAATTAATAATTTTCAATATGACACATAAAGCCGGTTTTGTAAATATTATTGGTAACCCAAACGTTGGTAAATCAACACTGATGAATGCTTTGGTCGGTGAAAAATTATCAATAATCACATCCAAAGCACAAACTACACGCCACAGGATAATGGGAATTGTTAATGGAATTGATTTTCAGATTATTTATTCCGATACTCCGGGTATTATTAAACCGCATTATAAACTTCATGAATCAATGATGAAGTTTATTGAAACTGCTTTAATTGATGCAGATATTATTTTATTGGTAACAGAAGTAAATGACAAGATTAAAGATATTGAAATCCTGAAGAAAATTGAAAAATTAAATATCCCAATATTGGTTTTGATAAATAAAATTGACCTTTCCGACCAGCAAACTATTGAAGAACAAATCAAATTATGGAAATCCAGATTAAAAAAAGCAGAAGTAATTCCAATTTCTGCTCTGGAAAAATTTAATATTAAAAAAGTGTTTGACAAAATAATTGAAAAACTGCCGGAAAATCCGCCATTTTTTCCAAAAGATGAATTAACGGATAAATCACAAAGATTTTTTGTTTCAGAAATAATACGCGAAAAAATTCTTCTATACTATTCTAAAGAAATTCCTTACTCAATTGAAGTTGTGGTAGATGAATTTAAAGAAGAAAAAAATCTAATCAGAATTAAAGCATTTATTTATGTTGCACGTGATTCGCAAAAAGCAATAATTATCGGACATAAAGGGAATGCCATTAAAAAAGTTGGAACTGAAGCAAGAATTGATATAGAAGATTTTATTGAAAAAAAAGTGTACCTTGAGTTAAGTGTAAAAGTTAATAAAGACTGGCGAAATAAGGAAATCCAATTAAAACGCTTTGGATATATCAATTAATTTTAGCTAAATATAATAAAAAAATAATGGGAAATATTGTTGCAATTGTTGGAAGACCAAATGTAGGTAAATCCACTTTTTTCAACAGGTTAGTCGAAAGTCGTCAGGCTATTGTTGAACCTACAAGTGGTGTTACCCGCGACAGGCATTATGGAAAAACCGACTGGAACGGAATAGAATTTTCTGTAATTGACACCGGAGGATATGTAGTTGGTTCAGATGACGTTTTTGAGGAAGAAATAAGAAAACAGATAGCTTTTGCAATTGACGAAGCTGATGTCATAATATTTATGGTTGATGTAAAAGAAGGATTAACCGGCATGGACGAAGATGTTGCCAATATCCTCAGAAAATCTGATAAAAAAGTGTTTTTAGTCGTAAATAAAGTTGATAACAATACACGACTTATTGATGCCAACGAATTTTATCAACTCGGATTTGATAAAATTTACTGCATTTCTTCAATAAACGGCAGCGGTACCGGTGATTTGCTTGATGATGTGGTAAAAGAATTCTCCGAAACAAAAAAAGAACAAATACCCGATATCCCAAAATATGCTGTTGTCGGCAGACCTAATGTTGGAAAATCCTCATTTATCAATGTTTTATTAGGAGATGAACGAAACATTGTTACGCCTGTGGCAGGAACAACACGCGATTCAATTTATACACGATACAACAGCTTTGGATTTGATTTTATGTTAGTTGATACAGCAGGTTTACGAAAAAAAGGAAAGGTTTATGAAAATATTGAATTTTACTCTGTAATGCGCTCTATCAGAGCAATAGAAAATTCAGATGTTTGTTTTTTGCTGATTGATGCCCAGGATGGCTTTGAAGGACAAGACTTGAATATTTTTCACCTTGCCGAGAAAAACAAAAAAGGAGTCATAATTGTTGTAAACAAATGGGATTTAATAAATAAAGAATCAAATACTCATAAAGAATTTGAAGCAAAAATCAGGGAAAGAATTGCACCGTTCAAAGACGTACCGATTGTTTTCACTTCGGTAATCAACAAACAAAGAATCTTTAAGGCACTTGAACTTGCTCATAAAGTTTATAAAAACAGAAGTAATCGTATTACTACTTCAAAATTGAATAATCTTTTGCTTCCAATAATTGAAGCCACACCTCCACCGGCAGCTTCAAGAGGCAGATATATCAAAATCAAGTATATCACACAATTACCAACACCTTTTCCTGCATTTGTATTTTTCTGCAATTTACCTCAGGATGTTAAAGACTCATATAAACGGTTTTTGGAAAACAAAATACGTGAGAACTTTGATTTTACGGGAGCTCCGATTCAAATTTATTTCAGAAAAAAATAACATTTCAAAATATTTTAAATGGATAGCGGATTACGGATTGATAAATGGCTCTGGGCTGTACGAATTTTCAAAACACGCAACCAGGCTGCTGATGCTTGTAAAGCCGGTAAAGTGAAAATTGATGGCAGCAACGTTAAACCTTCAAAGGAAATAAAGATAAATGATATTATTACAGTTCAGATTGGAGCTTTATCAAAAACCATTAAAGTTACAGGCATTATCAAAAACCGTGTTTCGGCAAAATTAGCTGTTGATTATGTTGAAGACCTTACCCCTGAAGAAGAATATGAAAAACTTAAGCTAATGAAAGAAGTGAATTTTGAAAGACGCGACAGGGGTGTTGGCAGACCTACAAAAAAAGAAAGAAGAATAATTACTAAACTGAAAAAGTTTAAATTTTAATCAAGTAAGTAGTCAACGATTCACAGTCAGCAGTCGGTAGAAGACTGAATATCTTTATCATTTTTTTTCATAATCAATCTCTTTAATCAATTCATTCTTTTCATCCCAGAATTTCCATTTCCCGACACGAACCCCATTTTCATATTTACCTTCAATATATTTTGTGCCGTTTCTGTGCCACGTCATACCAAAACCATCTCTTCTGCCATCTTTAAAAAAACCTTCACTCCATTTATTACCATTTTCATAGTAATATAACCATTTTCCATTCCTCTGATTGTTTTTAAAAGTTCCCTCCATCCTTATCTTATGATTTTCATAATAAGAGATTTCTTTAACCAACAAAGAATCTCCTTTAACGATTTTATAAAGTTTAACAACTTTTGGTGTACCATCCTCATAAGTTGATTCAATAACTTCATGTAATTTACCTATGCAGGCAAATAATAAAATCAAAACAAAAAACAAACTAAATATTTTTTTCATCTAATCAATATTTTATTAAAATTATACTTAAATTTTTTTTAACGGTCAAATAAAATTCTCTGACCTTTGACCGTTTCATCAAATTCTCCATTATCATAAACTAAATTTCCGTTTACAAAAGTATGCGAAATTTTTGATTTGAAAGTATGTCCCTCAAAAGGTGACCATCCACATTTATATAAAATATTTGTTTTATTAACTTTCTGACTTGCATTTAAATCAACTAAAGTTAAATCAGCCCAATATCCTTCTCTGATATATCCGCGTTTTTTTATCTGAAAACTTATGGCCGGTGCATGGCACATTTTTTCCACAATTTTCTCCAAAGATATTTTCCCCTCGTGATAAAAATCAAGCATAGCCAATAATGAATGCTGAATTAAAGGTCCGCCTGACAGGGCTTTAAAATAAGTATTCAGTTTCTCGTCCAATGTGTGCGGGGCATGGTCAGTAGCAATTATATCAATTTTATTATTCAAAATGCCTTCAAATAAACCCTCCTGATCATTTTTAGTTTTTATTGCAGGATTCCATTTTATTTTTGTTCCGAATTTATCATAATCACCATCATTAAACCATAAATGATGTACGCATACTTCAGAGGTAATTTTTTTCTTTTCAAGCGGAATAGTTTTATCAAACAGTTCAAGTTCTTTTGCTGTTGATAAATGTAAGATATGCAAGCGGGTATTGTATTTTTTGGCAAGCCCGACAGCTAAAGCCGTTGATTGATAACATGCCTCTTCACTCCTTATCAATGGATGCTTTTCAACGGGAATATTTTCTCCAAACTTATCTTTGTAAAATTTTATATTCTTTTGAATAATCTCTTCATCCTCACAATGAACTGCAACTAAAAGCTTGGATTTAGAAAAAATTTCATTTAAAACATCGGTATCATTCACCAGCATATTTCCGGTTGAAGCACCCATAAAAACCTTTATTCCACAAACATTTTCGGGATTGGTTTTTAAAACCTCATTTATGTTATCATTTGATGCTCCAATATAAAATGAAAAATTTGCCAATGATCTTTCAGCAGCGATTTTATATTTATCTTCCAATAATTCCTGAGTTAAAACTTTCGGAATGGTATTTGGCATTTCCATAAAGGAAGTTATGCCACCGGCAACGGCTGCTTTACTTTCGGAATAAATATCAGCTTTATGAGTTAATCCCGGTTCCCTAAAATGCACATGGTCGTCAATCACACCCGGAATCAGGAATTTTCCATTTGCATCAATTATTGTAAAATTTTTATTTTCATCCCCTCCGCATGTATTTTCATTTTTTCTGATAATCTTTGAAATCAAGCCATTTTCAATTATCAATTCACCCTGAAAAGTTTCTCCTTCATTAACAATTTGTGCGTTGATAATATGAAAATTATTTCTCATCTTTTTATAATAAAATAATGTTCAGTTTAATCTCTATTTTAACAATATTTAAAGTTCGTGATAGTATCACAGCTTTTGAATATCGAACACCGCCTGTCTACCGACAGGTGGTGTTCTTAAATCAACTTGTTTGCAGCTTTGCTGCGTTATGTTAAATACTTTGGATAGGCTTTATTTTAGACAAAAGATAAAAGTTCTGATAGCTATCGGGAAAAGATAAAAATAAATAAATAATTCTTTCATCTCATCTATTTTACCGGTTCTATCCTGTTAAACATACCCCTTAAACGCAAATCAATCACGCCTAAGATCGCTTCTTTAAAAATGCTTGAATTCATTTTTGATTCTCCTTCGATGCGGTCGGTAAAAATAATTGGTACTTCTATAACCTTAAATCCAAGCTTCCATGTAGTGAACTTCATTTCTATCTGAAAAGCATAACCTGTAAATTTAACTTTATCAAGATTTATAGTTTCTAAAACTTTGCGTTTATAACACTTAAATCCGGCAGTAGTATCCCACACTTTCATTCTTGTAATAAATCGTACATAAGCCGAAGCATAATACGACATCAAAACCCTGCCAATAGGCCAATTCACAACATTTACGCCGGTAACGTATCGTGAACCGATTGCAAGGTCTGCACCGTTATTTGCACAAGCATCATACAAATGAATGAGGTCATCAGGATTATGTGAGAAGTCTGCATCCATTTCAAAAATATATTCGAACCCTTTTTTCAGAGCCCACTTAAAACCATGAATGTATGCAGT
Organism: Bacteroidota bacterium; assembly: GCA_030610255.1. Classification (GTDB taxonomy): domain Bacteria; phylum Bacteroidota; class Bacteroidia; order Bacteroidales; family JADFUO01; genus JADFUO01. The sequence continues at coordinate 1,593 of JAUWSB010000130.1, read as the reverse complement.
ACCTAAGCCCAGTTTGCCTTTCCTCTCCTCAATAAATAAACGTTCAGGGAATTCTTTTATTAAAGATTTTACAATATCCGCAGTTCCATCAGGCGAACCATCATCAACTATCAGAATATCAAATTCTTTCTCTATAGAAAATACTTTGCGAATTATTTTTTCAATATTTTCTTTTTCTTTATATGTAGGTATGATTACTAAACTATCTGACACTATCCTAAATTTTAACTTGACGAAATTAAATTATTGATTAAAAAGAAAAAAATATTTTAAGATTATTTAACGAAAAAAGCTGCTGAAGATTATATCTGAATAAAATACATTATTATTTTAAAATAATTAAAAGTATCATTCATCGTTTTGCAGCTATGATCAGTAGAAGTTTTCAAGTAACTACTTTTTCAATTTCAACCGCCAGTATATTTATTGTTAATTTGTTCGTATTTAAAATTTGACATGCTATTACTTTTGCATATTGTTGATATTTAGTTATTTACTTCTGTCTATTTGTTGGCTTTGTAAACATTCTTACATAATTGTTAGCTCCAGAATTCATCTATTTGTTCATCTGTGAATATCTGTTCCAGTTCTTTAATTTTAAGTTCATTTTCAAAGTATTCTTTTGCACCTTCAATATTTTGGTTTGTTCTGAAAATGGAATATTAGGAATAAAAAAGCCATCAATATCTGCTTTATTGATACTTGGGTAATCTGCTTTAGGCATTTTTAATTTCATTTGTTCCATTAAATTATCAGAAAACATAAAGTAGTAATACAAAAGTTTTGTACTATAAATCCTTTCGTTTTTCGATTTAATTAAAGCAAGTCCGTAGGATGCTCTATGCTCCATGCAAATTAATAGAATAAATATTTTATAATGAATTCTATCTTCCTTTTATTTCGCCGCCACCAAACATTATCATACCTTTAATAATAAGTGTCTTTTTTGCATCCCTGGTGTTTGAAGTTGTAACCTTACGTTTGTCTGAAAAACCACCAAAAATGCTTGTTACCTTATTAAGCACGACCCAGTCATTAGGCACGATGATAGTTGATCCTCCAAACATGTAAAAAATTTCTATGACATTAGTTTCACTGGAAAGTTCAGCATCAGTCATATCAATATCTGAGCCACCAAAAATTGAAGTGATTGTGCCGCCCCTAAAATTTTTGCTGGATATTTTCTTTTCAGACCCACTGAAAATATTGAATTCATCAATAAAATCCACTTCCTTGTCATGGGTAGCCCTGATTTCCATTCTCTTTCTTCCGTAACCATGCTTGAATATGATGATTACACCTACTGCTATTAATAATATTGGCCAGAAATTATATGGCAGATCAAAAATTTCGGGCAGTAGGAAAAAAACTCCGATTACTATCAGGATATATCCTGAAATCCTGCTTTGTGTAAAAAAAAGGTTAAACAAACCTATTGCTATCAATAGCATTTGCCACGAAATCAGAATATCGTCCAATCCCTGAGGAATTAATTCAATCTTATAAAGAAGAATGATTAGACCTGCAATAATGATAAATATCCCGAATCCAAATGTGCGGTTTTGATTGTGTGAAGTCATGGTTTTATTTTTT
>JAUWSB010000173.1 GCA_030610255.1 Bacteroidota bacterium | reverse complement strand
TTTTTTCAAAAGGTTTCGGAATGCACGACGACCACTTTTTAGTGATTGAAGCTGCACAATCGTGGGTGGATGGGACTGATTACAATAACTGGCTTCCGGGTAGTTATGGTAATACAGGACCAACCGGACATAGTTTTTTTTATGTGGGATTACATTACCTGCTTTTATCTTTTATTGATTTTATTGAGATTAATGACCCGCAATTTAAAATGTTTATTGTGCGGTTTTTACATGCTGTTTTTTCACTCCTGACAGTTGTTTTAGGATATAAAATTGCTGCAAAACTTTATAATAAAAACTCGGCAAAAACCGTTGGATTATTGCTTGCTATCCTTTGGTTCATGCCATTCTTAAGTGTCCGTAACCTTGTAGAAGTAACTTGTATTCCTTTTTTATTATATGGAATCTGGATATTAATTTCACACAAAACAAACAAAATCATTTTTTTTAGTTTATTTGCAGGTTTTATTTTGGGACTGGCATTTTCCATCAGATACCAAACAATAATATTTACAGGAGGAGTTGGCTTAGCTTTATTGATCCAAAAAAAATGGAAGGAAGCAATCGGATTGGGAGTTGGATTTGCTGTATCAGTATTCCTTATTCAGGGAATTATTGATATTTTTATTTGGGATTACCCTTTTGCCGAGCTTAACGAATATATCAGGTATAATGTTGAAAATGCATATAATTATAACATAATTGCATGGTATAGTTATTTGTTATTGATTTTGGGAATTTTAATACCTCCTATCAGTTTCTTCTTATTTTACGGATTTCTCAGAACGTGGAAAAAGCATTTTCTTATTTTCCTGCCAACAATATTATTTCTTGTTTTTCATTCATATTTTCCAAACAAACAGGAACGATTTATCTTACCGATAATACCTTTTATTATTATACTTGGAATTATAGGATGGAATAAATTTATTGAAAAATCAAAGTTCTGGATCAGGAATAAAAAATTATTAAAAGCTTGCTGGATATTTTTCTGGACAATAAATTTGATCTTATTGCCGGTTATATCAACAATGTATTCAAAAAAAGCGAGGGTTGAATCAATGGTTTATCTTTCAAAATATGAAAATATAAAATATATTTTACTTGAAGACACAAATAATGATAATGCAAAAATTTGCCCGAGATTTTACTTAAATCAGTGGAGTAGTGAATACAGGATAACACAATCAATACCTCTTAAAGTATATTCCGAAAAAACCTGGATTGGAAAAAATACATCTCCGGGATTTGTTTTGTTTTTTGAAGAAAAAAATATAAATAACCGTGTTAATTCAATTAAAACCGTTTTACCGAATATTGAATACGAAGCAACCATTGAACCCGGTTTTGTTGATGATATTATGCACTGGCTTAATCCAATAAATGCTAATCAGATTATTTTTATATACAGGAATACTGATGTTTACCCAAATAAATTACCATAAATGAATTTATGAACAAAGAAGAAGCCAAAATAAAAATCAGGAAATTATCAGAAGAAATTGAAAAACATAATTATAATTACTATGTTCTTTCAAATCCTGTAATCAGTGATTATGATTTTGATTTGCTTTTAGATGAACTAATTGACCTTGAACAAAAATTTCCCGATCTGATTGAACCCGACTCCCCTACTCAACGTGTCGGCGGTGAAATTACAAAAGAATTCAAACAGGTTACTCATAAGTATCCGATGCTTTCGCTTAGTAATACTTATTCTGAAGAAGAAGTCAGGGATTTTGAAAAAAGGATTAAAAAAATTATCGGACATAAAGTTGAGTACGTATGCGAACTAAAATACGATGGAGTTGCTATTTGTTTAATATACAAAAATGGTTTATTAACACAAGCAATAACACGAGGTGACGGAGTCCAGGGAGATGATGTAATTGCAAATGTTAAAACTATTAGAAGTATTCCAATAAAATTACATGGTGATTTTCCTGATGAATTTGAGATAAGAGGAGAAATTTATTATCCTCATAATGGATTTAAAAAACTTAATGATGAAAGGATTGAAATTGGAGAAGATCCTTTTGCAAATCCGAGAAACGCTGCATCCGGAACATTAAAAATGCAGGATTCTGCCGAAGTAGCAAAACGACCACTTGATTGCATTTTATATTATCTTTTAGGAGATAAACTTCCAAATAAAACACATTACAATAACTTGCAGGATGCAAAAAGATGGGGATTTAAGATTTCAAAAAATATTGCTATCTGTAAAAATCTTGAAGAAATATTTGAGTTCATCAATGACTGGAATGAAGGACGAAAAAAACTTCCATTTGACATTGATGGCGTTGTAATTAAAGTAAATTCAATTGCTGAACAGGAAAAACTCGGTTCAACTGCCAAATCACCGCGCTGGGCAATCGCATACAAATACAAAGCCGAAAGAGCTTTAACTAAGTTGCTTTCAATTGATTACCAGGTTGGAAGAACCGGCGCTGTAACACCGGTTGCTAATCTTAAACCCATTCTGTTAGCAGGAACCATTGTAAAACGAGCCTCTTTGCATAACGCCGATATTATTGCTCAACTTGATGTTAGAATTGGAGATATGGTTTACGTTGAAAAAGGTGGTGAGATAATCCCGAAAATTGTTGGAGTTGATATTTCAAAGCGACCTGAATCAGCCGTAAAAGTTAAATTCATTAAAAATTGTCCCGAATGCGGAACTAAATTAGTAAGAAAAGAAGGCGAAGCAATTTTTTATTGTCCGAATGAATTAGATTGTCCACCGCAGATAAAAGGAAAACTTGAACATTTTATCAGCCGTAAGGCAATGAATATTGACAGTTTGGGAGAAGGGAAAATAGAAATGCTTTATGATAATAATTTAGTATTAAATATTGCTGATTTATATGACCTGAAATATGAACAATTATTCGGACTGAAAAAAATATTTCCAGAAACTGAAAATAAAAAAGAAAGAAAAGTAAGTTTCAAAGATAAAACAGTTAAAAATATTTTAAATGGTATTGAGACATCTAAACAAGTTCCTTTTGAACGTGTGCTTTATGCTTTGGGTATCAGATATGTTGGTGAAACAGTTGCTAAAAAACTCGCTTATTTTCATAAAAATATTGATAATATTAAAAAAGCCACATTTGATGATCTGGTAAATATTGATGAAATTGGTGAAAAAATTGCTGAAGCTGTTATAAATTATTTTAAAAATAAAAAATATCTTGAAACAATTGAAAGACTTAAAAATAAAGGAATACAATTTGAAATCAGTAAAGAAACAACGGCTGTTAAAAATAATAAATTAGATAATAAATCATTTGTTGTTAGCGGAGTATTTAAAGACTTTTCAAGAGATGAAATAAAGAAGCTGATAGAAGATTATGGCGGGAGAAATGTTAGTTCTGTTTCTTCAAAAACCGATTTTATTCTTGCCGGTGAAAATATGGGCCCAGGTAAATTTAAGAAGGCACAGGAATTAAATATTCCAATTATTTCAGAGGATGAATTTATTGAGATGGTAAAGAAATAGAGAGCTTTCTGCCCTGTCATTCTGAATACCGGTTTATGCCATGAAGAATCCATTGAATATTTTGGACATTGTGTTGATACTCATCCGATGACTTGGAGTCATCGGATGAGTTATAAATTTCAGGAAATAAATTAATTAATAATCAATTTCTCTACATGAACCAATTTGTTATTGTAGACTTTTAAATAATATATACCTTTTGGTATATTATTAAGGTCGAATTCTTTACTGAATACTGGTTTATTTGTATTTATTAGTTTTTTATGTTTTATCATAACACCACTGGAGTTGATAATATACAGATCAATATCATTATTTATTCCCCAGATATTGATTTTAAAAATTCCATTATTGGGATTTGGAATAATATTTACTTGAATATCATTATCCGAACCCTCTGTTATACCTATACTATTATATGCAAATACCTCAAGAGAATCAGAAGTAATGCTATTGCAATTATTACTTGCTGTAACCTTTATATAGGCATATCCTTGAAAGTCAAAATTCCAGGTAACAGTTCCTATTGTATCTGTTCCTGTAATAATGCCGGCTGAAGATGGATTGATCATCCAGATATAGTTATCAGCATATTGACTTTGCGTAATATATTCGGTAATAGGTGTAATATGAACATCAACTTCAATTGGACCATCCGGTGTTGAAACCTGAGATATCAAATGGTCAATAGATAAAATCATCTCGTCATTTGCATCATCAGTACAAGGGGAATTAGGAATGGCCGTAAGAGTAAGATCAACCGTTCCGAGGCTTATATCATTTGTCCCGGGTGTGTAAGTAGCAGCAAGTAAAGCAGGATCATCAAAAGTACCATCACCGGAAGTAGTCCAGTTTATGCTTGCATAATTTTCTGCTGACCCATTTAATAAATAAGATTCACCTTCACATATTTCATCATCTTCACCTGCAAAGGCAATTGGTTTCTGCTCAATAATCAATGTCATAGTATCACCAATTTCCCCTAAGCATGGGTATATAGAATATGCAAATAAAATAATATCTGCATATCCTTCCAATATATCATCAGGACCTGGTGTATAAGTCGCATTTAAAATAAAACGATCATCAAACGTTCCATCACCCATTGAGTTCCAATATGTATGTGTACAATTTGATGCCGAACCCGACAGAGTATAGCTTTCTCCTTCACAAATCTCATCATCATCACCTGCATTTGATGTTGGATAGGCAATAACCTCAATAATTAGGGATGATGATGTTCCATCTCCACAGATGTTTGAACCGTAAACAGATAAAATAGCTTCCCCCGAGTATGCTGATGAAAAATTAATAATAATAATAGTATCGCTTCCGATAATTATACCGGCAGTATCAGGATCTAAACTCCACACATATGAAGTTGCACTTGTAATTTCTCCAACATGATAGATTACTTCACTTGTTCCCTGGCAAATGGTATTGGCTCCTGTTATTGAACCGGCATTAGCAGGAATTGGGTCAATTGTAAT
>JAUWSB010000087.1 GCA_030610255.1 Bacteroidota bacterium | reverse complement strand
TTATTAATCTCTAATAAATAATCATCAGTACAGAAAATAAAATTAATATTTTCGGTTTGCTTTCCTTCATTACTAATTGATTTTATTAACCAATTTTTCAGTTTTGCCTTGTCTTTTAATTTATAGTCAATGTTTTCGGAAAAGAATAGAATTTCAGACATAACGATTTGTTAATAAGTGTTTAATATTTTTAATCGGTTTAATTTTGTTTTATAAGTGTAATATATAATCCAGATATACTGGAAGATAAAATACAAAAGTCCCGATAGCTATCGGTGATCGGAATCGGGAAAAGATAAAAGTTAAATAAAATTATTTTATTGTCTTACTTTTTAATAAAATAATACTGAAAGAGATTGAAAATATTTTTCTATTTTATATTAAGATTTTATTGATTATATTCTTAATTTATTATTTTTAATAATTCTTTTTTAGTGTTTACATTCATAAATATTTAAACCTGACCCCAAAAGTTTTCGGGGGAAACTTGAAACCACAGTGAAATATGCTCACTGATACTTTCGTTCCGCCATACAGGGCATGCACAAGTTCTCATTTCACGTGGCAAGCCTGAAACTTGAAATCCCGAAATGATCAAAATTTAAGAAATTTTGTTAACATTTCGAGGATCCTCTAAAAATAACAAAAATCAAATATTTTCTATTTTTCGGGACCTGAAACTAATTATACTTTTTGTTTTTTTGAATTGTAATAATGGCTAAGGGATTTCTTCCTTTCTTGTGATTTTTCTTTTTCTATACTTGATGTAAAAAATACTAATTCTATTTCGTTTTTACTTTCATTAAAATTAACTGTATCGGCAAGCGAATTAATTAAAAATTTTCTTTTCCCTTTCTCAGTATTCAAATCATTTTTTTCATCATTTATTATTAATATAATGTTTTTATCAAAAATAATATTGCCATATTTTATTGTAAATGATAATGATTTTGATTTCTTTGAAAAAATAATCTTAATATAATTATTTTCTGTATTTTCTTTTGAAAAAATATCAGGTGTATTAATAACTTCTGTTAAGGCAATAATTATATTTGCATAATATGAATTGCTAATATTATAAAAATCACTTATTTCTTCAACGAATTTTTCAATTTGATTAATAATATTTTGTTGAAAATTAATTATTTTTTCTTTCTTGACTTTCATTTTTTAAACCCTGAAATTGATATAAATATTTGTTTAATTTTTGTTTGTAAAAATGTCTTAAATTTGGAGGAACAGTTTTTAATAATTCAGCTTCCATTGACTTAATTCTTTTATACTCAAAAAATTTATTTGGGTTACTATATTCTTTATTTTTTGCTTCTGTTGATTCCCTTTTTTCTTCTTTTTCACGCTTTAATTCAGACTTTTCAGATTTTAACAGTCTTGTTAATATTTCTTGCTGGCGTAATAAAGTTTGTTCCGAAATAATTTTATTGACTAAATCTTCTTCCGTCTCTTCCATATTTTTTATTGCTGCATTTATTCCGTCATCTTTTAATCCCTGTTCTGAAAATTCATCCCTGTATTTTTGCAACTTATTTCTTATTGCTTGCTGTTGTGCTGCCATTCTTGCAAATTTTTCGCTCATCGAGTTTTTATTAAAATCTTTTCCATACTCGCCTTTTCCCGACATACCTTTTTTCATCTGCTCAATTTGTTGATTTAATTGTTGCTGCATCTTGCTCATTGATTCCATTTTTGAGCTTCCGCACCCTGGTTGTTTACAACTGCTTTTTCCACTCATTTGGCATTGCGATGCAAAGTTACTTTGCATTTTTCTTAATGTTTCTGCAAGTAATAATGCTAAATTGTTAACCGAAGTCATTACAAATTGCTGTTTAGCTGAGGCGATGCTTTTTCTTCTTTCTATAATATTTTCTATCGCAACTTCCAAATTTTGATTTATTAAATCAATTTCATTGTTTATAAAATACTCAATCATAAATTGCCTTTTTCCTAACTCTATTAATGAGTCTTCTACCATTGTCAAATCGTCTTTTATTTTATTTTGTTGCTGAATAATATCTATGTATTTGGGGTCGGCAATATTTGTTGTTTTTAATTTATTAATAAGTTTTTCCTGATCAAAAGAAATATCAATCAAATTTTCCAAAATTTCTCTTAATGTATTTATGTCTTCGGTTAATCTTTGCTGCATCATATTTTGTTTCATTTGAAACAACATTTGTTGTAAACTATTCATTTGGTCAGAAGCATTCATTTGTGATTTTGATGCTTTCTTTAATTTGCTCATTTCAAGCATTTGAAGACTGTTTTGCATTTCTTGTTTTATTTGTTCTTCTTCTTTACCTGTATCTTTAATTTTATGTTTATTTTCAAGGTTCTCATTTTTTTCTTCCAGGTCGTCAATATCTTCGGTTATTTCATCAAACTTTTCATTCAGCTTATTTTGTTCTTCAGCCAACTTTTCCTTATCCTCTTTTTTATTTTTTGTTTCTTCCGATAATTTTAACTGTTCTTCCGCTAATTTTTTTAATTTTTCTATTGTTTCTTCAAGTATTTTTTCGAATTCAAGCTGTTTAAATAATTCAAGATTTCTGTCAAGTTGTTCTTCAATATCTTCACTGCTTAACTTTAACTTTTTAAGCATTTCATTAACATCTTCTTTTCGAATTTTATCAAGCATTTCCTGAAGTTCCTTAAATAATTCTTTTAATTCGTCAGTTAAGATGTTTTCGAACAATTCTTCTAATTTCTTTTGTTTTTCTAAAATTCTTTCATCTATTTCTTTATATTGCTCTTCCTTAAAAGCTTTTTCAACATTTTGTTTTATTATGTCCTCTAATTTTTCTTGTAAATTTTTATATTTATCAAGTAAATCCTGGATTTGTTTCTTTTCCTGCCAGCTTATTGAATTCTTTTCTATCAGCTCTTTATTTAATTCATCAATATCTTTTTGTAGTTCCTTAATTTCAGATATACTTTTTTCAATATCACTTTTAATTTTTTTATTGCTTTCTTCTGTTTTTTGTTCAATTTCTTTTAATGTTGGAATTTTATAAAACATTTTTTGTGATCTTGAAGATTTACTTCCGTTAATTGCGTCATTATCCCAAATTTCAAAATAATATTCAATTTCATCTCCGGGATTTGCTTCTAATTTATCAATATCAAAATGATAATAAAATTGTTGTTGATTATTTTTTTTACTAATACTTAATTTTTCTGTTTTTATGTTATTAATGTTTTTTTCTTGTCCTGATTTCAGATAACTGAAGGTAAGCTTATTAAAGCCATAATCATCTTTAATTAACCCGTTAAAATATAATCTTTTATCAAACAATGAATCCTGAAATTCTTCAACAATAATATTTGGATAAGCATCATCTATCACACTGATTTTAAGCATCAGCGAATCTTCGTTTTTAACAAACTGGTTAGAAGCAGAAACAGAATATAATTGATCATTAAAATAAGATTTTGAGAATCTTATTACATTTGATTTATCACTTTCAATTCTTTTTGTTTTATCTTTACATCTAACAATAATATCCTTAACATCTTTTGTAAAGAAATTCCAGTTTACTTTTGTTCCCGCAGGAATTATCAGGTCATTTGTATTTTGACATGTTTCGTTTGTTCTGTTTATATACTTCGGATAAATTATTTCAGATTCGAAATTCAGAATAATAGGTTTGGGAAATACTGTCAATCTGTAAAAGTCTGATATATAATTATCGGCAATTAATCTAAATTTTAAATCTTTCTGCACATTAACAAAGTTATAATGATGTGAAACCGTATTATCTTTTGTAAGGCGATATTTATGATTATCTGTTTCCAAATAAATATTTTCAGGCACTTCTTCACCTGTAATTTTAATATTTAACTGAAAATCATCATGCTGAGCTACTTTAAAACTATCATTTAAAATCTCAATTTTAAAGGGGAAAGGTCTTTCAAATACCTCATTGTAATTAATAATTCTTTTAGTTGGTTCTGTAATTAATTTTGGTGCAATCAATAACAATAAAATTATTATTAAAATCTGTGGAATTGCATATTTTAAATATCGTTTGTTTTTTGATAATTTTATTGCATTATTAAAAGGAATTGGTTTTAGTTTTTTGATTTTCTGATCAATGCTTGCAATTATTAATGCTGAACTTTCTTTTTCGCTTTCTTTTTTTAATTGTAAAGTATTCAAAAGACGATCGTCAATATCAGAAAAATGCTTACCAATTATTTCTGCTGCTTTTTCATAAGATAATATTTTTCCTATTTTAATAAGTTTTATAACCGGATAAAAAATGAATTTACCAATTATGATAATATTTATTATTAAATATGCATAAAATAAGATTGATCTGACTGTACTATCAAAATAAGCAAAGTATTCAATAACAGTAAATAACAGATAAAATAAAACAATAACAGCAAGACAATATATCCCTCCTTTTATTATTTGATTTAAATAATATTTCCTTATAAATTGGTCTATTTTTTTGATCAGAATGTAATAATTATCGTTCATTAATATACTGTATTATGATATTAATAAGTTTACTAAATAGTGTCTGCCTATAAACTAAGCATTTAGAATTTTATTTGTTATTTGTTATTTGGTCCCGATAGCTAACTGGATTAATTCAAAATTTGTTTTACTTTATTGACAAACACCAAATAGTAACGTTTTGAATTATTAAATATTTTTTACTAACTTTGACAAAGATACTAACTTAGTTAGAATGTATCGGCGAATAAAATAAAAGAAATGAAAAAAATAATCATCTTATTTATAATTCTGATTTTTTCAACACAGATCTTTTCACAAAAAATCAATGATTACGGAATAGTAACAACCTGTTCCTACAACAATTATTTTCAAAATAATTATAAATTTCAAAGAACAGAACAAAGCGATTTAGTGCATTGCTATGATGTAAAATTTTACCATCTTGATATTAATGTTGAAAATAACACAACTTATATTTCAGGTAATGTTACGATAAACGCAATAGTACAGGTGGAGGTTATTGATACTTTTGCTTTTGAACTTGTTGATGAATTAACAATAGACTCAGTAGTTTTTAATGGAAATAGTCTAAGTTTTACACGTTATGAAGATAATGTTTTTGTACCTGTTTTACAATTAGTTCAAGGGGATTTTATATCTGCAAATATCTATTATCACGGACTGCCTCCTCCACCGATTTACTTTTCAGGAGTGTTTACTGACTCATCAACAGTTTGGGAGAAAAATGTAACCTGGACACTTTCCGAACCATTTAATGCAAAACTTTGGTGGCCATGTAAGCAGGTTTTAAGCGACAAAGCTGACTCTGTATATGTTTTTTTAACTACATCTGAAAACAATAAAGCCGGCTCCCAGGGTTTGCTTACAGCTATTACTCCAATGCAGTATAACAAAGTAAGATACGAATGGAAATCTTTTTATCCGATTGATTATTATCTGATTTCTTTTTCTGTTTCTGAGTATCAGGATTATAACATTTATGCCAAGCCCAAAGACCTTAACGGCGATTCAATCCTGATACAAAATTATATATATGATACTCCGGGTTGTCTTGAAAATTACAAAACCGGAATTGACCGGACCATAGAATTTTTAGAGCTGTTTTCCGAACTTTATGGCATGTATCCTTTTTATAAAGAAAAATACGGACATTGTTTAACTGAAATGGGAGGTGGTATGGAACATCAAACCATGACTACAATCGGGGGATTTGGTTTTGGTATAGTTGCTCATGAATTAGGTCACATGTGGTTTGGCGATAATGTTACATGTGCTACCTGGAGTGATATTTGGATAAATGAAGGATTTGCCACTTATTCCGATTACCTTGCACATGAATTTATTGCAGGTGGAGAATGGCCTAAAATATGGATGGAACAGGCTCATAATAACGTGTTGTCTCAGCCCGGCGGAAGTATTTACATTCCTCCCGAATTAATATCCCCTGAAAATTTTATGAGGATATTTGACGGAAGACTTTCTTATGCCAAAGGTGCTTGTATAGTACATATTATACGTTTTGAATTACAGGATAATGACTTGTTCTTTCAGGTTTTAAAGGATTTTCAGTATCAATTTTTTGACAGTACTGCTACCGGTCTGGATTTTAAATCTGTTCTTGAAAATACCACAGGTATGGACTTTACTTACTTTTTTGACCAATGGTATTTTGGTGAAGGATATCCTATTTATGATATTGTCTGGAACCATATTGATGGCATATTTAATTTATCATCAACTCAAACAACTTCAACTGCAATAACTCCATTATTTAAAATGCTCATGGAATATAAATTATATTTTGATGACGGCACAGATACTTCTATTTTTGTTAATCAAACAAATAACGTAAATAATTATATTATCCCAATTGAAAAAGCTATTGATTCAATTTCTGTTGATCCCGAAAACTGGGTTCTTAATAAAGTTAACAGCATAACTCACAGCATTGAAGAAATTGATAATCCTGTTTATTTTATTTTAGCTCCTAATCCCTGCACTGATCAATTAAATATATGTTTTACCAAAATAAAAAAAATAAAAAGGCATATTACTATTTTTGATATTTCAGGAAAAATGGTTTTGGAAAAATATTTCAGGTCAAAAAATATCAATCTGAATACTTCAAGCTTCAAAAAAGGAATTTACGTTATAAAAATTACTTATGGCAACAATGAAATGATTAAAAAATTTGTTAAAAACTAAAAAAATTGATCTTTATAGACCAGACTATAATTATTTTCACTGTTGTCCGAATAAAAATAATTTATAATGATAAAATGCACTATTGATAATGTTTTGATGAATATTTCGCCCCTATACGGGGCTATATTTTTGTGGACGCATTTTTCTATAAACATTTCGTTCCTAACGGGATTATTTTTATAAACTCCTTTAGGAGTGGAATGTTTATAGAACATAGTAATAACAGCAATTTTAAGCTCCGTAGGAGCGAAATATAAAACAATCTTATGACAATAATTAGCAACTCATTTTAATTTAATCGGACATCAATGAATTAGTTTCTACAAATTTCAGTATTCCAATATTCCAATATCCCATTTTACTCTTATCTTTGCACTTTTATAAAAATTCCTGAACCATGGATTACGGAAAAGTAAGAGTAAGATTTGCGCCAAGCCCTACCGGACCCTTGCATATTGGGGGATTAAGAACAGCATTATTTAATTATTTGTTTGCCAAAAAATATAATGGTGATTTTATTTTACGAATAGAAGATACTGACCAGGCAAGGTATGTTCCCGGAGCTGAAGAATACATTATTGAATCGCTTAACTGGTGCAATATAAAAATTGATGAAGGTATAACTGTTGGCGGACTATATGAGCCTTATCGCCAATCGGAAAGAAAGGACATTTACAGTAAATATGCCAAACAGCTGATTGATAGCGGAGATGCATATTATGCCTTTGACACCCCTGACGATTTAGATCAAATGCGTGAACGCTTAAAAGCTGAAAAATCTTCAACCCAACAATATAATGCTATTACAAGAGGTTCAATGAAAAATTCCCTTTCTTTAACTAATGAAGAAGTTAAGCGACGTTTAGAATCAGGCGAACCTTATGTAATCCGTTTTAAGATGCCCGGCAATGAGGAGGTTACGGTTAACGATATAATTCGCGGAAATGTAATTGTTAACACATCGGAATTAGATGACAAGGTGCTGTTTAAATCAGATGGAATGCCAACCTATCATCTTGCAAATGTTGTTGATGACCATCTTATGAAAATAACACATGTTATCAGGGGCGAGGAATGGCTGCCCTCTACACCGCTTCATGTTTTATTATACAAAGCTTTTGGCTGGGAGAACGAAATGCCCGAATTTGCTCACATGCCTCTTACTTTGAAACCTGATGGCAAAGGAAAATTAAGTAAACGTGATGGCGACAGATTGGGATTTCCTGTATTTCCTTTACAATGGACAAATCCATTAACCAAAGAAGTTTTTTCCGGTTTCCGTGAATCAGGATATTTTCCCGAAGCATTTATAAATATTCTTGCATTTTTGGGATGGAATCCAGGAACAGAGCAGGAAATTTTTTCTATGGATGAACTGATCAAAGCATTTTCTTTGGAAAGAATAGGAAAGTCAGGTTCCAGATTTGACCCTGAAAAAGCAAAGTGGTACAATCATCAATATCTTATTAAAAAAAGTAATGATGAACTGGCTGAATTATATCAGTCAATATTGAAAGAAAAAGGTATAGATGCAGACTTGAATTATATTAAAAATATCTGTGCTTTGATAAAAGAAAGAGTAAATTTTGTTTCGGAGTTTTGGGATCAATCTTATTACTTTTTTGAAGCTCCTACGGAATATGACACTAAGGTAATTAAAAAAAGATGGAAGGAAAATACTCCGGATATTTTAAAAGATATTATTGATATTTTAGATAAATCCGAACCTTTCAATACAGAAAACACTGAGAAACTTGTAAAAGATCATATTCAGAAGAATGAATTGAATATGGGGCAGGTTTTGAATGTATTACGATTAACATTAGTGGGTTCTGCAAAGGGACCGGGTTTGTTCAATATAATGGAATTATTAGGGAAAATCGAAGTAATAAAAAGGATTGAAGCAGGATTGCAAAATATAAAAAGTTAATATGGAGTGATGGAATAGTGGAATAATGAGTAATTTCACTTAGCTTATCACAGGTTAAATGTTATACGTTATATGTTATACGTTATATGAGAGATAGTTATACAAATAGAAGTTTAGTAAATTTAATATCAAAAAAGTAAGCAATGTCACTGATCACAATCGAGGGGATGGAATTTTTTGCCTATCATGGCTGTTTTAAAGAAGAACAGATCATAGGTACAAAATTTTTTGTTGATCTATATATTGAGGCAAACACAATAGAAGCCGAAGAAACCGATAAGCTGTCCAAAACAATTAATTATCAAACCGTTTATTTACTTGTAAAAAAAGAGATGGAAATAAAATCCAAATTGCTTGAGCATGTTGGAAGACGTATTCTTAAAGCCGTTAAAAAAGAGTTTCCGAATATAAACAGTGTTAAGGTAAAGATTTCCAAAATGAATCCTCCACTTGGAGGAAAAATAAACAGTGTAAGTCTTACATTGTCTCTTTCTTAAACATATACAAGTTACGAATACAAAACACGTAAATCGTAATTCGTAATCCGTAATTCTTAATCCGCAAATTATTTTTTTTCTTGTTTAAAGCAATATTTTTCGTATCTTTGTACTCCCAATATTAAAATGGTCTCGTGGCCGAGTGGCTTAGGCAGTGGTCTGCAAAACCATTTACAGCGGTTCGAATCCGCTCGAGACCTCAGAATATTAAAATAACCTCTTGTATATTATTGATTTATGCAGGAGGTTTTTTGTTTTGTGCGTATTTATTAAAATAACCGAATTTTCGTAAGAGTAAAAAAACCGAATCTAATTCCTCAGGAATTACCTGTTTGGAACACGGCAGGGTACTTCCATACCCCCCTTTCCCACAAACAATCAAAGTCACGTTAGGGGCGTCCCTAACGTGACTTAGGTGCTATGTTTTCCTCATTCACGGTATTACCCGTATTACATACAGGCAGTCTTCACAGGACTTATATAAATCATAATTTTCTTCATTTCTCCTATTTGCATTTTTATATCTTTGTTAATCTGACAGTAGTGATACTAAACATTAATATAAAATCCGTCCCTGCTAGCTCTCATTTGTATAATCACCACGAAAAATGCCGTCTATAACACCAAAAATATTTATTTAAATAAATTTAGTAATTTTGGTTTTAAGTCAGATAAATATAGTATCTTTGATCAAGTAGTAGAGCGGGTATAGAAAAAATAAGAAACATAGTTTTTATACAAACGCTACAGCATATTAAAAATAAAAGACCATGAGAATTATTTTGACAACAATTATTTTAGGAC
>JAUWSB010000036.1 GCA_030610255.1 Bacteroidota bacterium | reverse complement strand
TTACAATGTTCAAAAATTCAATGACCAAAACAGTTTCGGTCATCCATCCATACGGACTTGCTTCGCTTCGTACGGACAAGTTTTGATAATTGATATTTGGAATTTATTTGTTTTTTGCCCGCCCGACTGAAGGACTTCAGTCATTCGGGCGGGTTTTTTGTTATTTGGTCCCGATAGCTATCGGGATTAATTCAAAAATTGTTTGACTTTATGGACAAACACTAAATAGAGTTTATCTATAGACAAAAAGTGAATATTAGAATAATGAAATTCTAAATCATAAATCAAGTCGGTATAAGGAGTCCGCAATTAGCAAAAAATGGAGACTACTGACTATAAACAGACACTAAATTGAGAGGAAATAGTAAATATAAAATAAAAGGGATAATAGGGACAGTAATATTTCATTTGCTGTTGATATTGGCGTTGTTCTTTTTCGCTCTTTCAACACCTTTACCATTACCCGGTGAGGAGGGAGTTGAAGTAAATCTTGGCAGCAGTGACAATGGAATGGGAATTGTTCAGGAAGATGAGCCTGCCGAATCTACGCCACCACAAACAATTCAAGAAGAAATTACTACTGAAGAAGTACCTGAAGAAATACCTGAAGAAGTTGCCGAAGAACCGATTATTGAGGAAATTCAGGAGGAAGAGATTCTCACACAGGATACTGAAGAAGCTCCCTATATTGACAACCCTGAAGAAAAGGATGATTTAGAGGAAGTTCCTGACGAAAAAATTATTGAACAACCAAAAGAAGAACCCAAGGTTCAGGAAAAACAACAGGAAGAACTTGCTGAAAAAAAACCTGAGGTTGTTGAAAAGGAGCCGGAACCGGTAGTCAATCCTAATGCTTTGTATAAAGGAAAAAGCGAAAATACAGGCAATGGCTCCAACGAAGGAATAACAGGAGAGCCCGGCGATCAGGGTAAACCGCATGGTACTAAGGATGTTGAAAATTATGACGGGCTTGGTGGTGAAGGAAATGGTATTTCATACAGCCTCGCAGGAAGAAGTTCTAAACATTTGCCTAAACCGACATATACTTCACAGGAACAAGGTAAAATTGTGGTAACTATATGGGTAAATAAAGCAGGTATTGTTACTAAAGCTGTTGAAGGAGCAAAAGGTACTAATATCTCCGACCTTGGATTAAGGCGTCTTGCAAAGGAAGCAGCACTCAGAGCAAGATTCAGTACTGATAATGACCCCAATACACCGGAAATTCAAAAAGGAACGATCACCTATAACTTTATCAGGTTGAATTAGATTAATCTACTCAATAATTATCTCAAACGGTAATCTTGCCTGCACACCGTCCATTTCAGATATTGATTTTAAATATTTGTAATAAGTGTAATTTTCACCTAATTCCTTTTTAATATATGATATTTTAGCCCCACTTATAAGGTCTTCAAATAATTGCTGGAACGGGTCTTTAATTATTGGAAGTTCAATGGTTCTGTATTCGGTTAATTCAGCCATTTCTGCAGCTAAATCAACGGCTTTTTCCAGTCCTCCTAAATCATCAATCAAACCGATACGTTTAGCATCAACGCCACTCCAAATTCTTCCCTGTCCTATGCTGTCAACTTGTGCTATTGTCAAATTTCGTCCTTTGGAAACGTGTTCTAAAAATGTTTGATAAATTCTTTCAACTTCATTTTGGATAACTGATTTTTGATATGATGTAAGAGGACGGACAACAGGTATAAAATCGGCATTTTCATTGGTTTTTACATTATCAAATGTTATTCCCAATTTATCTTTAAAGAAGTTCTTGAAATTAGGAATAATCCCAAACACTCCGATTGAACCTGTGATTGTTGTTGGGTCTGCAATGATTTTATCAGCTGCACATGAAATCCAGTACCCTCCTGATGCTGCAACATTTCCCATAGATACGATTACCGGCTTTTCCTTCTTTGCAAGAACCACTTCCCTCCATATTATGTCGGAAGCCAAAGCATCACCACCGGGGGAATTTACCCTAAAAACAATAGCTTTAACATTATTATCAAGACGGGCTTTTCTTATCGCTTTTGATATACATTCTGACCCAATTGTATGTTCGTCGCCCTCACCCATTACTATTTCACCATTAGCATAAACAATGGCAATTTTATTTTTGCTTCGTTTCTTTTTCACGGCTTTTCCTTGTGCATGGGTATATTTTAATAAAGTCATTGAATTGATATTGTCATTTTCGCCTATACCAAGCTTGGTTCTGAGTTCTGCCAAAAGTTCATCTTTATACATTAATTTATCTACAAAATTATATTTTAATGCATCGTAAGCATTTTGCAGGTCAAGATTGTCTGCAATTAGATTCAGGTTATATAAATCAATATTTCTTGATTCGGAAATTGCTGTGATGATATTATTCCAGATAGAGTTGACAAATTCTTGCATTTGCTCTTTATTAGCTTTGCTCATTTTATCAAACATGAACGGTTCAGCTGCACTTTTATATTTACCATGCCTGATTATTTGCGCTTCAATATCCAATTTATCAAGTGTTCCTTTCAAAAACATTAACTGTGCATTCAGTCCTTTAAAAAGCAACATTCCTTCGGGATTAATATAAATTTTATCAGCAACGGTAGCCAGATAATATGCACTTTGCGAATAAAATTCACCGTAACAAATTATAAATTTTCCTGTTTTCTTAAACTCAAGTAAAGCATTTCTGACTTCTTCAATGGTAGCAATGCCGGATGGAACATTACTTAAATTAAGGTAAATACCTTTGATGTTTTTATCGGTTTCAGCCTTTTTTAGATTTTTAAGAATATCATTTAAACCCGGAACATCATGCAATTTAAGTGTAAGAAAATTAATATTTTCAAATGGATTTTTAGATGTTCTTTCAGGAATAGGATTATTAAATTTTATATGTAAAACCGTATTTTCATGAACTTTAATAAGATCCTTCTCGGCAAATGATAATATTGACGCAAAAATCCCAATGAAAATAAAGAAGATGATTAAAAATGTCAGGAAAAATCCTAACATTGAAGCAAACATAAATTTAAAAAATTGTTTCATGATAATTTTATTTTAGATGATTTAAGTGCAATTATACTAAAAAATTATTTTATATAAAAGAATTAATTTATAAATCTTATTGTAAATTTGAAGCTTTGCTGTAATTTAAAATAAATGTGCAGAGTTTATCTTCTTTTAGGTAGTAATATTGGTAATCGCAAAGAGACCCTGAGCAAAGCATGCAAATTGATTGCTCAAAATATAGGTGTGATTTTAAGTTCGTCAGGTGTCTATGAGTCAGCAGCATGGGGTTTTAAATCAAACAATCATTTTTTAAATCAGGTATTATTGATAGAAACTGAATATTCACCACAGCATCTTTTATCTGAGATTTTAAACATTGAAAATATCCTTGGCAGAGTAGGAAGATCAAAACATTATGAATCAAGAGTTATTGATATTGATATTCTATTATATGATAATAAAATTGTAGAAGATATTAATTTAAAGATTCCTCATCCGCGGCTCCATCAAAGAAATTTTGCTCTTGTTCCGCTTGTTGAAATAGCAGGAGAATTTATTCATCCGGTTTTTAACAAAACTATCAAAGAAATTTTGGAAGAATGTAATGACAATTTGTGGGTAAAAATTCAAAAAGAATAACTTGTTTTACAAAATTTCAAGTAATTTTGTAATTGATGAAATATAATTATATAGCAATTGAAGGTACAATAGGAGCTGGCAAAACATCGCTTGCAACAAAAATTGCAGAGCAGTTCAATGCAAAATTGATTCTTGAGCAGTTTGAGGAGAATTCTTTTTTGCCGAAGTTTTATAAAAACCCTTCAAAATATGCCTTTCCTCTTGAGATGTCTTTTTTGGCATCAAGGTTCCATCAATTGAAAGATCAGCTTAGCTCTCATGATTTGTTCAGGAGCTTCACAATTTCCGATTATTTTATTAACAAGTCGCTGATATTTGCAAGAAAAACATTGCAAAATGATGAATTTATATTGTATTCCAAGTTTTTTAATATTATTAATTCATCCTTACCTAAACCCGATTTACTTGTTTATTTATATTTACATGTTGATCGGTTAAAAAGTAATATTTTAAAACGTGGGCGATCATATGAAAAAAACATAAAAAAATCATATTTGGAAAAAATACAATCGGGATATTTTGATTATATAAAGCAGCAACAGAATATGCGAATATTAATTATTGATATTAATAAAATTGATTTTGTTGAGAAAGAAGAGGATTATAATAAGATTTTAAGTATTATTAAACAGGAGTATGATCCTGTAATTCACCGGATTGATTGTACATAGTATAATGTTTCCTGTTTTCCGCATTGGGACACCTTAAACACAAATATTTATAAAGGATTTTTTTAATTGTTCTTTTGGCTTGAACCAAGAGATTCTAAAAGAATTCTAAAAGGTCAGGGGGGTATTTGAAGGATCGGCCTATTAAAAAAAAGCTCCGATAAAAATCGGAGCTTTCACCATTCACCATAAAAAAAATCAAATTATTCAACGATAGCCTTAAAGTTCGGATCATTTTCATAATTTAAGAATTCCCTGTCGTATTTTGCCTGAATTTTATAAGAAGCATCTAACTCTACTGCTTTTATTAAGTTATCAAAAATCATTGATGAA
Source organism: Bacteroidota bacterium (assembly GCA_030610255.1). GTDB lineage: Bacteria > Bacteroidota > Bacteroidia > Bacteroidales > JADFUO01 > JADFUO01. Next base: position 10,705 of record JAUWSB010000036.1, on the reverse strand, counting down.
TTATCAGTATGTGCTCCTATAACTGCAAGCAAGTAATATTTTTCTGCATCTTTTTCAGCGCAATTAAGATTTTTCTCAGCATTAGTAAAGTTTTCTGTAAGCATCTGTGCTAAAGCAACATTGTAATCACATTTGGTAACACCGAACAATTTCAATGCTTTTTCATAATTTCCATTAACAATTTCAATTATTCCTAAGTTATAACTTTCATCTGCTCCATAGCTTTGAGCCTTCTTAAATAAAGCTTCAGCATCAGAATAATCACCTATGTAACAAGCAAGAACTCCAAAATTATTAAGGATTTCAGCATTGTTGGGTGATAGATTGTTAGCTTTATCAAGAAGAACAGCAGCTTCGTCAAGATTACCAAGCGTTAAATTAATTGCAGCGGCATTGTTATAAGCTATCCAGTTGTTAGGATAAGTAATAATAATAGTTTCGTAAATTGTTAATTTATTGCCGTATTCATCAGTAAGTGTTGCTGCATATAATATTTCTTCAATATTTAAAGAATCGGGATAAGTTGTAGCTAACTGTGCGATTTCTTCATCAGTTCTTTTAGGTTCATAACAATTAACTGATATTACAGCTCTTCTGAGTGGAGGCAAGAGATATTCTTCAATTTCAGGATAAATTAATATCATATTTCTGATTTCCTGTTCTTTTTTCAAAGCATCTCCGGCTGAATTAATAACATTGAGGATAACATTCTTATCGGCAATATCTGATGCTTTTACAGCTTTAAGGAAACCGTTCCAGTCGGGTCCGTAAGAAGTAATGTTGAAAGTAATTTCTTCTTTAGGATCCTTAAAGTTGACCAATGAATTTTTAGCACGGGCAATTCTCTTGAGTTTTTTAAGCATATATTTATAAGCTGCATTTGCCCTGTTTTCAGAAAGTCCGTCGTTAAATGTTTCTTCTCCTTCTGGTGATGCCCATCCTTTTATGTCAATATCTTTAATATCCCATCCTAAAGCTACAAAATCAAACATTATTTTTAGTTTGTCTTTAGAAGCTTGTAATTTATTCATTGGTAATGCCCAGTTAAGATTATACCTGTTAACAGGGAAGAAAATTTTAGCAACTTCTGTGATTATAGTTTCTTTTTCATAACCATGAGGTGATATAAGAATGATTTCACTATCCATAATTCTTTTTGAAGTGTAAATAACACCATCAGCAAGTTTTCTTTCTCCTAATACTTCAAATTTTACCTTTTCCTTGATTTCGTTTTTATTTGGATGAATCGTTTCTTTTACTTGGTAAACGATAGGCTCAACAACAAGTTCTGAGTAAGCCATTTCCGGTATGAATGGGAAATTATCAGAATAAGTGAATGTACCACCGGTTTTGCTGTTTATTACAATACCGTCACCTACAACATCTTCTCCGATTAAAGTTATTGGTTTTAATGGATATTCGCCACCTTCGTAAACTAAAACAGGTTCAAAATACATTGCTGCTTTTTTACCAAAATATTTTTCAGGTATAGTGCCTTTAACGGTTACTTCAACTAATCCGCCTTTTTCTTTTAGCACTTTGGGAGTTGCTTCAAATTTAACTAAATCATAATCTTGAACCATCTTTTTTATGCCACTCGCATAACCAAATTTGTAAGTGGCTCCTATTCCAAGAAAGCTATACATATCTTGTTTAACTGCTTTTGCACCACCAACATAACCGTCAATAAGGTCGGAATCGCAAAATTTAAGTGTCCAGTCTAAATTTAAATCCCAGCTCTCAGCTAATGCAAAGTCAAATCCAAGTCCAATAGGAATTATTGCAATAATTCTTCTGTCATTGATGCCATTGCCCGTATTATTATTGCCGGTACTGTTTTTATAACCTAATGTACGGATTCTCTTACCTGTAGTATAGTCATATAGTCTTGATTTATACTGTACCTGCCCAAAACCAATTAAACCATGAACCGTGATCAATCTGTCAGGTTTATAATTAAAGAATAAATTACTGAAATTGAATTTTGCGTTGATGGTATAATCATATAGGTCGGCATCAAATGTGCGATTTAATCCTTTTTTTTCACCGTCAAGGAATGCTCTGTAAAATCGTACATCCACACCAATAACAGATGTAAATTGCCTTCCGAAATATAGATCTCCCCCTATATCGATTTTATTCCAATCAGGAGCGAAATTGTATCTGGCAACATCACCGTGAAAAATACTTGCTCCGATGTGACCACCAAAAAACCAATATGGATCAAATGATCCTGTTTTTTCTTTTACTTTTATTTCAACTTTTTCTTCAGTTTCCTGTCCATAAAAAATAACAGGAATAATCCCAAATAAGGAAATTAAAGTTACCTTTAAAATAATTTGATAAAATTTTTTCATGACGTTTTATGTTAATTAATGAATTTAAATTTAGTAATTTACAAATATATAATATTAATTATGATATTTCAAATTTTTATGTGAAAAAAATTAACAAGAAGTTGTTAATTATATTTTTTACAAAACTAATTAATTTTTGAATTGAATACTTATATTATTATAAAAAATATTTTATTGTATATAATTAAATTTTTGAATGTTATACGCCTTTAGTTTTTATAAAGTTACGTTTTTTTTAATTTAATAAATAAATCCCATATAATAATGCCTGTGCTTACAGAGATATTTAATGAATGTTTTGTGCCGAACTGAGGAATTTCAATGCACACATCTACTTTATCCATAATTTCATTTGATACTCCTTTAACTTCATTACCAAATACAAGAGCAATTTTATTATATGGTACTGGATTGAATTTTTCCAGTGAAATGCTTTCTTCTGCCTGCTCAATGGCAAAGATAGTATATTTTTTTTCTTTTAAATAATCTATTGAATCATTTGTGTTTTTGAAATATTTCCAATCAACGGAATCCGTAGCACCCAAAGCAGTTTTATGAATATCTTTATGTGGTGGCTTGGCTGTGATACCGCATAAATGAATGCTTTTAATCTTAAATGAATCTGCAGTTCTGAAAACAGAACCAATATTATTTAAACTTCTGATATTATCTAATACTATTATAACAGGCATTTTGTCTGAATACTTGAATTCATCTATTGATAACCTGTTAAGCTCGCTGTTTTTTAGTTTACGCATATTTTTAATAAAAGTTTAGATAATGGTTGCAAAGGTAATTAGTTATTTTTAAATCAAGTTTTATAAATTAAGATGTTTTGCTTTATTTAATTTATTAATTTTAACTTTGCTTTTGAATTATAAAATCAAATTAGGACAAGTTGAATAAGAAGAGAGAAATAGCAGAAACACCCTTAATGAAGCAATACAATGCTATAAAAGCAAAATACCCTGATGCATTGTTGTTGTTTCGGGTTGGTGATTTTTATGAAACCTTTGGAGAAGATGCCATAAAAACTTCAAATATTTTAGGTATTGTTTTAACCAGAAGGGCAAATGGTACAGCTTCATATATTGAATTAGCAGGATTCCCTTACCATGCAATTGATACATACTTGCCCAAACTTGTAAAAGCAGGACAGCGGGTTGCTATCTGTGATCAGTTGGAAGACCCGAAATTAGCAAAAAAAATTGTTAAAAGAGGGGTAACCGAATTGGTAACTCCAGGCGTTTCATATAATGATAAAATCCTTGAACAAAAAGAAAATAATTTTTTAGCCGGTGTTCATTTGGATTCAAAAAATTCAGGCGTTTCTTTTCTGGATATTTCCACAGGCGAATTTTTTGTAGCACAAGGGTCCATTGAATACATTGATAAATTACTCCAGAGTTTTACTCCAAGTGAAATTATTATTCAGAAAAATAAACGTAATAAATTTTATGAGTATTTCGGCGATAAATTTTATATAAATACTTTTGATGATTGGGTGTTTACCGAAGAATTTTCTTATGAACTTTTATTAAGACATTTTGCTACAAATTCATTAAAAGGTTTTGGTGTTGAGAACCTGAAAAATGCCATCATTGCAGCCGGTGCAGCTCTTCATTATCTGGCTGAAACCCACCATGACAAAGTACAGCATATTTGTAAAATTTCAAGGATTGAAGAAGATAAATATGTTTGGTTAGATAAATTTACAATAAGAAATCTTGAATTATTATTTTCGCCTTATGAAAATGCTGCTACTTTGCTTGATGTTATTGATCATACAATTTCTCCTATGGGTGCAAGGCTTCTAAAAAGATGGATTGTTCTTCCGTTAAAAGATAAGCAACCAATTGAAGAACGGTTTGATATTGTAGAATATATATTAAAAAATCCGGATTTTTGTGAAGTTCTCAAACAAAACATCAAATTAACCGGTGACCTTGAGCGATTAATTTCAAAAGTGGCTGTCGGAAAAATTAATCCAAGAGAATTAATACAGTTAAAAAGAGCATTATATGCTGTTGAGGAAATTAAAAATGCCTGTTCAGCATCCTCTGAAAAATCACTGCAAAAAATTGCTGAGCAATTGAATTTTTGTAATTCTGCCAGGCAAAGAATAGATAAAGAAATAAATCCTGATCCGCCTGCCTTGCTCAATAAAGGAAATGTAATTTCAAAAGGTGTTTCCGAAGAGCTGGATAACTTAAGGGAACTGGCTTTTTCGGGTAAAGATTATTTGAAAAAGATTCAGCAACGCGAAATTGAGCAGACAGGAATACCGTCATTAAAAATCGGATTTAATAATGTTTTCGGTTATTATCTTGAAGTAACAAATACTCATAAAGACAAAGTTCCTGACGAATGGCACCGCAAACAAACCCTGACAAATTCAGAACGATATATAACCGAAGAATTAAAGGAATATGAAGAGAAGATACTGGGAGCTGAGGAAAAAATAATGGCTCTTGAAATTAAATTATTTAACGAACTGGTTTTAAGCTTATCCGATTATATTCAGCCAATCCAATTAGATGCCGTTTTAATAGCCCGTTTGGATTGTCTTCTTTCATTTGCAATAATATCCGAAAAAAATAATTATAAACGCCCTTCAATAAATGAAACTTATATTCTAAATATAAAAAACGGAAGACATCCGGTGATTGAACATCAATTACCCATTGGCGAGGAATATATTCCGAATGATGTATATCTTGATAATGAAAAACAACAGATAATAATTATTACCGGTCCGAATATGTCCGGCAAATCTGCATTGTTACGACAAACCGCTTTAATTGTTTTGATGGCACAGATGGGGTGTTTTGTGCCTGCTGATACTGCAAATATCGGAATAATTGATAAGATATTTACAAGGGTTGGCGCTTCGGATAATATTTCATTGGGCGAGTCAACCTTTATGGTTGAAATGAATGAAACGGCAAGTATTTTAAATAATATTTCAAACCGGAGTTTGATTTTACTTGATGAGATTGGGCGTGGGACAAGCACTTATGACGGTATTTCAATTGCATGGTCAATTTCAGAATATTTACACGAACATCCGCTTTTTAGAGCAAAGGTTTTGTTTGCAACCCATTATCACGAACTTAATGAAATGGCTGCCTTAATGAAAAGAATTAAAAATTATCATATTTCAATTAAAGAAATAAATAATAAAATCATTTTTTTGAGAAAGATGAAAAAGGGTGGCAGTGAGCACAGCTTCGGGATACATGTTGCCAAAATGGCAGGTATGCCTGCAAAAGTTATTCACAGGGCGAACAATTTACTTGAACAACTTGAAAAATCACATTCCGGTGATGAACTAATTAAAAAAACGGAAAAATCCGGCAAAAAGCAGTCATTGGCCGATAAATACCAATTAAGCTTTATACAGTTGGATGACCCTTTGCTTCATCAGATTAAAGATGATATTTTAAACACTGATATTGATACTCTTACGCCGGTGGAAGCTTTAATAAAGCTTAATGAAATAAAAAAACTTTTGGGGAAATGACCTTGATTTGATATTTGCAGAGAGAGATGTGATAAATGGTGGCAGTAGGAGTGAGGAGTAAGGAGTGAGGAGTAAGGAGTAAGGAGTAAGTAATCGGTAAATCGTAATTCGTAATCCGTAGTAAGTCAAAAGCAACCAGTATCCAGCAACCAGTATCAAGTATCAAGTAATTCACAGCAGTTATTTGGTGGGCGAATTAAACAACTATTGATAAAAAAGTTAGTTTTTTTTATTTGGATTTATTAAAAATTCGTATATTTGCACTCCAAAATTTTATGCGAAAGTAGCTCAGCTGGTAGAGCACGACCTTGCCAAGGTCGGGGTCGCGGGTCCGAATCCCGTCTTTCGCTCTAAATCCCGATAAAAGGTCCTGTTTGGCAGAAGTCGGGATTTTTATTTGAAAAATTGCCCAGGTGGTGGAATTGGTAGACACGAAGGACTTAAAATCCTTTGGCCATTGCGGCCGTGCGGGTTCAAGTCCCGCTCTGGGTACAAAGAAAAATCTCCGATAGTTTCTTATTATCGGAGATTTTTTATTTAAAGGATGTAAAGGATAATAAAATTTTTTAAGAGATTTTATTGATGTAAGCTTTACAATTTTATTGGAAATTTAGTAATTAAGTAAAGTTTGAAATTAGAAATTGGAAATTGGAAATTTATGTTATCATATTTTTGTGCTGTTGATAAACGCATTCAACTTTGGACCATGTTTTTCGATTATTATTTGGTATTTTGAAGCATCTGACTTATTTAGAACCTTCCTCCGAATAAGTTTTCGTAACCATGATTTAGTTTCTTCAAACGATCCTCTTGAATATATTTAAAACTTTTTCCTGTCCGCCGGAGTATACCGTCCATATCCTTCTGCTATATTCGCAGCTATACTATCAGATGCTCATATAATCTGATAACCAACTGTGTTTTGAACCTTTTTGTTCCACTTGTCAAAATCATACCAAACCAAATCAGACAATTCTTCCGATAGTTTGTAAACCTCTAATTCGTAAACTCTTTTCATTTTTTTCTAATTTCTAATTTCCAATTTCATTATTCTGTGAACACTTATGTAATTAATTTATTTACTCAAAATAATTTTCCTTACCTCTTTTTGATTTCCAACACGCAGGATATAAAAGTAAATCCCGTTACTAACTTCAGAACCGTTATTATTTTTACCGTTCCATTTAAAATTATGAATACCTGAACTTAAGCTTGTGTTAATTATGGTTTTTATTTCCTCGCCAAGAAGATTGTAAATTTTAAGGCATGTTTTTGCCGGTTCAGGTAAATTTATTATGATGTTGAAATCCTCATTGGAAGGGTTGGGATATACATAACTTAAATCAGGATTGTTTTCTTCAAGCCAATTATTTTCAATACCTGTGCCAATATCAGGCTTGTCAAGTTTAATATCGGTATAGATCCGGTATTCGCCGGCTTGCAGGATTATGGGTTCATTCAAATTAGATACTGTTATTGAATCGCCTGTAAAATATTCGTACCATTTGCCGGGATGTAAAAAGTCGGGGTTAATTTCATCTTCAACCACATCAAAATTGCCAATTATTCTAACCGACATACTGACGTGATTAATATTTATCCTTTTCATTGCTCCATTGAGAGATAATGTGTAATCGTTGCTTTCAAAAGCATCATAATTCTTTTTCAGGTTAATCAGAGATGAGAAAAAGTCGTATAAATATTTTCTACGACAGTCGTCATAATAATCCCATCTGACAGGTTTTGGACCTAATCTTCCATTAAAGTCTATTGAGTAATCATAGCCCATTTCACCGAACTGCCATATCATTTTGGGTCCAGGAATTGTAAAAAAGAATGCAGCAACCAACCGGATACGGTCAATTGCAGTAGTTGTATCTTTTATGTTATAATTACCATAGGAATTACCCCAGCTAAAATTTTTAAACATTATTCTTTCTTCATCATGACTTTCCATATAACCGATAATATGAGGCTCGTTCCAGTTTCGTTCCTGATAACTTATCCATGAAAAGTCGGATTTGCCGTTTTCATTCCAAGCCATGCTTGCTTCGGAATAATTATTATTCATGTTTCCCCAGAGCAAAATCCCGTAATCCGCCAGTTCTTTTTCTTCGGAATTTTCAGCAAGATGCTCAAATATCACGTAAGCGTTTGGATTAACATTCCAAATTTCATCAGCCATACGTTTCAGCAAAACAATCCGGTCAGCATCATAAAGACTACCCCATAGGTCATTTGGCCCTTTGATATTATTCCCGAATCCTTTTGTAAAATCAAACCTGAAACCGTCCACTTTATATTCGCTCATCCAGTAATGATTTATGCTGTCAACTAACTGCTGGGTTGCAAGGCTTTCATGGTTAAAGTCATTTCCCCAATGAGCATCGGGATTGGTAAAATTTGAATGGATGTTGTACCATGGGTTTTCTTCTGTCGGATTATCTCCGTCAAAATACATTTGAACAAAAGGCGATTGGTCATACGAATGATTCAAAACCAAATCAATTAAAACTGCAATTCCTTTACTATGACAAACATCAATAAAATGTTTCAGGTCGTTCTTCGGACCATAATATTTATCCGGTGCAAAATAAAATGAAGGATTATATCCCCAACTTATGTTTCCTTCAAATTCATTAACAGGCATTAATTCTATTGCATTAACGCCTAAGCGTTCCAAGTAGCCCAATGTGTCAATTAATGATTGATATGTATGTTCTGTTGTAAAATCGCGGATAAGCATTTCATAAATAACCAAATCAGTAATTTCAGGAGGTTCAAAATTTTGTGTTTCCCATTCATAAGCTTGCTGGGCTGTCTGAAAAACAGTTGCGATTCCGGTTGTTTTACTATAAGGATATTCAATTAAACCGGGGTAAGTATTGTTTGTTATATATTTATCATCCCATGGATCGCTTGTTTTATCTGCATAAGGGTCGCCGACTTTTATTTCACTATCAATAAAATATTGAAAAATATATTCTTTTTCGGGAATCAGATCATTAATTTGCAACCAGAACCTGTTGCTATCGGGTGTCATTAACATATAATTATTTGAATCAACTCCCCAGTTACTGAAATCACCGATTACAAATACAAATTCTTTATAAGGTGCAAAAAGTGAAAGAATTACGGTATTTTCATCAATATAATTAATCCCGTCACGGATACCTTCCGGTAAAGGTTGAATAGTAACAGGTTTTCTTACATAATAATAGAATGAATCAGCTACAAAACCCGTATCATTTTTTGCAATTACCTTAACCCAAAATTTTCCGTACAATTCTGCTAAAAGCGTATCAGTTATATGATTACCTGCTATTTCGTTTATAAGAACATCATTAACAAACAGGGAAATCGTATCGGCTTCAATAGAATTTGCCTCAACTGCAATTGTGTCGTTAAGTTTAACTATCAGAGCTGATTGATCAGGAATAGTAAAACTTACATTCAATCCCGCTTCATAAACATCAACAAAAAGGTCTACAGTTTGGGTTGCTGCATCGGCACTACGAAAAACAAAAGCCATTTTCAGGATAACCTCGCTGGGGTTAACACTATAAAAAGTACGTATTTCAGGAGTGATAATCAGTTCGTAAAGATTGTTGCCCAGGCTGGTAAGCTCCGGCTGGTTTTCGTTGTTGCCCCAATCACCGATAACGTGTGCCCAGTTTGAGCTGCCTTCAACAATTACGCCTGTGTGTGTGTAAACTGTGCCGTTGTAATTTTCCAGATCAGTACCGGTAGCATTAAATGTAAGCACCACCTCATCGATGTCAGTGGGGAAAATAGGGTCCGTAGTTACCAGTTGCCCGAAAGCCGAAAAGCCGGAAAAAATCAGGATTATTAGTTGTAATTTTAAATTTTTAAGTATCATAATAGTTGCACTTGCAAAATTAATACCATTTTGATAAAAAAAAAGCCCGTCAATTTCAGACGAGCTTTTTTCCTTAGCCTCACTTCTGAAAGGAGTCCGTATGGAGCCTTTGCCTTTTTAATAAATTTGTAAAAGCAATGCTATTATTTCTTAATGACCTTAAATGTTTTGGAATTATTATCATTTCCGTAAACTACAACGAAATAAATTCCCTTGTTAAGATCGGCTGTATTGATATTTAAATTTTCGGAATTAATATTTTCTAAGTTTATGACACTTTGTCCGACTAAATTATAAATATTAATTTTTGTTACATCCTTTATATTTTCAAAATACAAGGTGTTATTAACCGGATTTGGATATATTTTAATTGCTTCAAATCCCGGTTCTTCAATACCTGCGTACCAAATAAGTCCGGTTTTTGCACCGTTAGGATTACCAACTGAAGGTTCGCCGGTAGCTGCTACCGGTGTAACTTCAAAGAATACATACATTGCATGGTCGTCTGCAGTTAGAGTATATGCCTGTGTAATGGCACCTTCAATAACAGTACTGTCTGAGCCATTTTCATTTGGTGAACGGAACCACCTGTAAGTTGATGCACCTTCTGCATCACCGTTAGGGTCAAAGTATGTATATTCGCCTGTGATTTCTTCATCAATCAATTGTGTACCGCCAATACTCAGATCATAAGCATAAGGTGGATAAGGAACATCAGTAATATTGTAAACACATTCGTATAAATTAACAACACCTCCGGCAGTATCCTGAACTGTCCACTGTCTGTTAGGACCCTGTGCAGGAAATTCAGCATTACTCCAGTCGCCGTTAATACGGAATTTGAATTCAAGATCCGGCCATGCTGTGTCAATCATCATATCAATTGTATAAATACCTTCGGTCATCCCGTCTCTGTCGAACAATACATCATAAGCTCCCCAGCCG
>JAUWSB010000224.1 GCA_030610255.1 Bacteroidota bacterium | reverse complement strand
TTAGTTCAAAATCAGTGGGATATGTGTATTCCGGGAAATTACCGGAAACTTCTGCTTCGAAAGTATGGGTTTTCCCTTTTAACCGGCTCAGCTTAGAATCATTAATTTGTTTTGCTTTGGCATTGTGAGTAGTGAGGATGATGTAACCTGCATTATCATGGTTAAAATCAGGTTTATATCTTGCATTGAGTTCAACAATAACATCCTGATCTATTTTATTGTCACGGATTTTATTAAGCAGTTTAATAAAATGTTCGTCTTTTTGCCGGTATACATATTGCAGTTCTATGCTGACGTATTGGGTTTGCTGCAATGCCTTGCTACTAAAGAAAAAAGGCGTGTCATAATATTGCATGAGCAGATTCCTTTCGTCATCTTTCACCACCGGGGCAAGTTGCTGCAGGTCGCCAATCATTAGCAGTTGAACGCCGCCGAAGGGAAGATTTCTGTTTCTGAACCTGCGTAAGGTATTGTCGATACCGTCCAGCAAATCGGCTCTAACCATACTTATCTCATCAATGACAAGCAAATCCATACTTTTGATGATATTTATTTTTTCTTTGCTGAACCGTTTAACTTTAACTTGCCTTTCCTGGTTTTTAAATTCAGATGTTTTATAATCCGGCAGTTGAGGTCCGAAAGAAAGCTGAAAAAAGGAATGAATCGTAACACCTGAAGCGTTGATAGCTGCCACACCCGTTGGTGCCACAACAATCATACGTTTGGGTGAATGTTTTTTAAGGTTATGCAAAAAGGTGGTTTTTCCGGTACCTGCTTTTCCGGTCAGGAAAATATTTTTTCCTGTAAACTGCACAAAATCGTAAGCGAGTTGTAGTTGAGGATTATTTTGAATATTCATAATGATGAAAAAAGATTGACAAAATTACGAATAATATTATCAGTAGGTACTTTAAGTAAATTAAAAAATAAAAAGATTTGTTTAAAAAAATTAAATACTTCTTTTTTAATTATTTTAATTTTCAATTTTTGTTTTCGTATATTTGTAAATAAATTAGGTTTGATTATGGATATAAACAAACAAATAGAATACTGGAAAAGCGGAGCAGTAAATGATATTGATACAGCCGAGTTATTGATCAAAAACTAAAGAATTGTTATCATGTCTCAAAAACAAGTTATAGAATTATTAAAAAAATATATACATATCCTTTACAATGAAGGAATTCCTATTGAAAGAGCCTTTCTTTACGGGAGTTATGCTAAAGATGAAGCCTCTTCTGAAAGTGATATTTATGTAATGCTTGTTTCAAAAATATTTGAAAAAAATGATGATAAACTTATTGGGAAAACATGGCGATTGACAACAAAAGTTGATTCCAGAATTGAACCGTTTATAGTTGGTACAAAAAGATTCCTTATCGATGATTATTCTCCTTTACTGGAAATTGTCAGGCAGGAAGGCATTGAAATAACAGCATAAAATTTCCGTTAAAATAAACCTTCCTCTCTTTCGTTTCCATAAAAATACTTAATTTAGCACACTTATTTTTTAAGAGCTGAATATGATTACACTGTTTAGAAAAGAGATCAGCAGTTTTTTTAGTTCGTTGATAGGTTATATTGTTATTACTGTTTTTCTATTGATCAACGGGCTGTTTTTATGGGTGTTTCCATTGGAATTTAATATCCTGGATTTTGGTTATGCCAGCATTGAAAATCTATTCATGCTTGCACCGGTTGTGTTCTTATTTTTAATTCCTGCAATAACAATGCGTTTGTTTGCTGATGAAAAAAAAAGCGGAACAATTGAAATTCTCCTAACTCAACCCTTGACAGACTTAGAGATAATTTTAGCAAAGTATTTTGCAGGATTGGTCTTGGTTTTATTTTCGTTATTACCAACTTTAATTTATTTTTTCTCGGTTTATCAGTTGGGTTTGCCTCCCGGAAATATTGATACAGGAGGAATGTGGGGTTCATACATAGGACTGCTTTTTCTGGGAGCATCTTTTGTTGCTATTGGTTTGTTTTCTTCATCAATTACCGATAATCAAATAGTATCGTTTATTATTGCTATTTTCCTTTGCGGATTTTTATATATAGGATTCGAATTTATTTATTCACTTGATCTGTTTGGCAATATTGATCTGTTTATCAAATCATTGGGAATTAATGCACACTATACTTCAATGAGCAGAGGAGTAATTGATACCAGAGATATAATTTATTTTTTAAGTGTTATTGCTTTATTTATCATATTTACAAAGTTTTCGCTGGCAAGCAGGAAATGGTAGGATTGATTGAAATTAGTAATAAGCAACAAGTAACCATTTAACTATTCAACCATTTAGCAATTTAATGAACAAAAGAAAAAACATAAAACAAAATAGTATTATCCAAATTCTTTTAGGAATTGCAATAATTATATTGGTAAATATTATCAGTTCGTTTGTGTTTACACGTTTTGACCTTACTTCCGAAAAGCGTTATTCTCTTTCTGATGCTACAAAAGAATTATTATCTGATTTGGATGATATTGTTTATTTTAAAGTTTATCTTGATGGAGATTTCCCGGCAGGTTTTAAACGTTTGAGAAACGAAACAAAAGAAATGCTTGACGAATTCAGGGCATACAATGATAATATCCAGTATGAATTTATCAATCCCTCAAAAAGCCAAGATCCTAAAGAAAGAAATGATACTTACCTGTTGTTGATTGAGAGGGGCTTAAATCCTACCGATTTACAAGTGAAAACCCAAGAAGGAACTTCACAACAAATTATTTTCCCTGGTGCTTTGGTTACTTATAGATCAAAAGAAATTCCCCTTGAATTACTGAAAACTCAAATGGGTATCCCACCTGAAGCTGTTTTAAATAATTCAATTCAGGCACTTGAATTCAACATTGCAAATACAATTAAAAAATTAAGCGTAATAAGCAAACCGGAAATTGCCATCATTGAAGGGCATGGCGAACTCGATAAATATGAAATGGCGGATATTACAAATGCTTTAACAGAATATTACAATGTTGAGAGAATAAAAATCAATGGGCAACTTAACAGT
>JAUWSB010000212.1 GCA_030610255.1 Bacteroidota bacterium | reverse complement strand
TTATTAGTTGAAAGATTAAAATCATTGAAATTTGAATTTATTGATGTTCAGCAAGATACAAAACATTTAAAAAGTCTCGGTGCTGAATTAATCCCACGTAAAGATTTTTTATCAATTTTGCATAAATCTTTAAAACATGAAACTATTAGAGGGAAGTGGTAGATTGATTTTTTTAACTAAATTTACAAACATTATGGATAAAATAAATAATAAATTCATGGCAAGGGCAATTGAGTTAGCAAAAGAAAATGTTAATTCAAATAACGGAGGTCCGTTTGGGGCTGTTGTTGTTAAAGATGGGAAAATCATTGGAGAGGGAATTAATTCAGTAACAAAAACCAATGATCCGACTGCTCACGCCGAAATTACAGCAATCAGACAAGCATGTAAAAAAATAAAATCTTTCAAGTTGGATGGCTGTGAGATATATTCAAGTACCGAGCCATGTCCGATGTGTTTGGGTGCAATTTACTGGGCATGTCTGAAAAAGATATATTACGCAACAACAAGAAATGATGTTGCTAAAGCTGATTTTATTGATTCTTTAATATATAAGGAATTTGAATTGCCGGAAAAAGCAAGAGCTATACCTTCGGAACAAATAATGAGAAAAGAATCGCTTGAAGTTTTAAAAGAGTGGAAAAAAAATGATTGTAAGGTTGAGTATTAACAGCTTATATGTTTAATAATCAAAATTAAAAAATTAAATATTTTTCAACATTGTTAATATACTGAAAATCTTTGTTATACAGAAAATATAGTAGCTTGTGTTAATAACTATTGATAAAATAATAGTACTTTGTCTTGCATAGTACTAAAATTTGTTTTATATTTGCCGCATGAATATAGAAAAAACACAAGCTCAAATGAAAAAAGGGGTACTGGAACTTTGTATCCTTTCAATTATTTCTGAAAAAGATGCTTATGCTTCGGATATGATTGAAAAATTAAAAAAATCAAAATTAATAGTGGTTGAAGGAACATTATATCCTTTGCTAACCCGGTTGAAAAACGAAGGTTTATTAAGTTATCGCTGGGAAGAATCCAAAGCCGGACCTCCAAGAAAATATTATCTAACTACTGAAATAGGGGAGCAGGTTCTTAAAGAATTGAATATAAGCTGGCAGGAGCTTGTAGCTGCTGTTAATGACATTATACAAAAAAGTAAATCAAAAGTTAAAACAAAATAAATCATATATTATGAAAAAAACATTCTCAATTAATATAAGCGGAATAATTTTTAATATTGATGATGATGCTTATGACAAATTAGGCGACTATCTTAATAGTATTAAAAAACATTTTGTTAATGTTGAAGGCAACGAAGAAATTTTTACTGATATAGAAAGCCGTATTGCCGAAATTCTGCAAAGTAAATTAAGCGAAGATAAGCAGGTAATTACCATTGATGATATTAATGAAGTAATTTCTGTTATGGGACAACCTTATGAATTTGGAGAAGAAGAAAAAGAAGAGGAGGAAAGTGAAAAAGTTTATTATGACACAAGAGGTTTCAAACGATTATACAGGGATACCGATAACAGGGTATTAGGCGGTGTATGCAGCGGATTAGGAGCTTATTTTAGAATTGATTCTCTTTGGTTCAGATTAGGTTTTCTTGTTGCCATGTTTTCAGGATTCGGGATTCTTTTATATTTAATTTTATGGATAGCGATTCCTGAAGCAAGAACAACTGCCGAACGGCTTGAAATGAAAGGCGAAAAAGTGAATGTTTCAAATATTGAAAAATCAATCCGTGAAGAATTTAATTATTTTAAAACTAAAATAAACGACCTTACAAATCAGGCAAAGCAATCCTATAAAAAAAAAAGTGTAGAGCATGGGAACGTTTTTGAAGACATACTGAATGTTTTTGTAAGTATTTTTAAAATCTTCCTGAAAATAATTGTAATACTTATCGGGGTTATTTTGTTTATTATAGGAATATCGCTGATAATTGCATTTCTCGCATCATTTTTTGGCTGGGGAGGTTTTGTTGTTTTTAACCATGCTGAATTTATTACTTTTCCTTTCCCTGTGTTTACCGATTTGATTTTTGGCAGTGTTGGTAATACCGGATTATTTAAAGTTGGCTTGTTTTTCTTAATTGGCATTCCATTAATAATGTTACTTTACAGTGCAGTCAGGTTAATTTTCGGACTGGAACGAATTAAGTTTATGGGAGTTATTGCTCTTAATCTCTGGATTATCGGATTGATTTTTACAGTATATTTCGGATTTAAAATTTTTAGGAGTTTTAAGTATGAAGTTACTGTAAAGGAAGTTTATGAAATTACACAGCCAATACCAAATACGGTTTATATCGATATAAATAATAATGAATTTTATGAGAAAATTTATGATTATGAAGATTATATTGAGATTGATGAATGGGAAATGGTTATTACTGAAAATGGAAGATATTTTGGAGAACCTAAGCTGGAATTTACAAAAAGTGAGAATGAAAATTTTCAATTGATAAGATATGCTTCTGCAAGAGGAAAGAATGGAATGGATGCCAAGGAAAGAGCCGAAAAAACCATTTATCATTTTACACAAACCGATACATCATTTGTTTTTGATTCGTATTTTGAATTACCGGAGGATGTTAACTGGAGAGAACAGAAAATATGGCTTGAATTAAAAATTCCTGTTGGAAGTTCCATCCATCTTAGCAAAGATATATCTGATATTATTGATTGGTACAAGCATGATTATCCATATAATATGGCAGGAAAAATATGGGTTATGACTGAAAACGGCTTGGAGGAAGAATTAACATTTACAAGGGTAAGGAAAAAAAAGGAAAATCTGGATAAATTAACATTTACAAGGGTAAGAAAAAAAGGGGAGAATCTGGATAAGGACTGAAAATGGCTTGGAGAGTAAAGAACCGGCTAAAGAAAATGTTTTAACTAGATAAAATTTACAATTTTTTAAGTGCATAGAATGGATTCTACGCACAACTTGTGTATCTTATTTAAAAATAAATTTACCACAATTTATATTATTTTTACTTTTAAGCTGAAAATAGTAAATTCCTGTTTTTAAGTTTTCTCTTTCTATTATTACCCGCTCCGTTGTAATATGATCAATTTGTCGCACCAACTGTCCATGCGCATTATAAAGTGATAAGGTGTATTTTATTTGGTTACTATTTTTAAACTCAATATTTATATTATTAATTGAAGGATTAGGAAAGATTTTAATTCCTAATTGATTATTATTCAATATGTTTATATCTGATAATAATTGACAGAAACATTTATCGCAAAATGGGTTATTTAAGTAAAAAACTTGACCATGATGTTTAAAACAAGCAAAATAATAACCATCTCCGTTTGTTACAATATCTGTTATTATTGGATTTAACAAGCCTGCCCATATAATACTTCCAATACCTTCAACCCATACATCTGACATACTATAAACTCCCGAGAAAGAAATTCTTTTTCGGTATTCATTATTTTCTAATAAAATTGAATCAATATTTAAAACAACTCTATAATGACTATGCTGCCAGAATACGAAATTACCATAAGCAATGGATCCACCGTATTAATACCAAATTGTGTCTCCCACATTCAAGG
>JAUWSB010000094.1 GCA_030610255.1 Bacteroidota bacterium | reverse complement strand
TTTGAGAATTCTTATTCACAAAAGTAAGAGCACAATCATCCGGGACAGCTTTAATAAATGCTGTTCGGGCTACCATATTTACTAAAGGATTAGAGAAAAATTCATCATCCAAAATAAGAACCCATTCTTTATCTTTTTGAATTTGAATGCTGTTACTTTTAAATAATTCTAATAAGGCTGTAGGTAAACACATTGGATATTTGTTTATTTGAATATCCGGTATCAGCGTGCCTATCATATTTTGAGGATGAAATCCTTCTACCTCTTTATCAGGATCAATTTTATTTGATATTCGGATAGGATTTAAATGCTCGGGCAAAGGTTGAAGAATAACAATAGCATGTATATCATTATTCTTATTTAATTTTTCGATTAGATCAAATAATTCATCTTCTGTTACATGCCCGGTTTTTATTTCCTTAAAAACATTAAATCCCATATCTTCTGCTAATTGTACATGAAAAGGAATATTGTATTTAGCCAGGGGTACGGATGAAAATCCAATAAATGCTATTCCTGGTACTTTATTATACTTTTCTTGAAGTTTTGATATCTCATTTTTAACTTCACTTAGTATTTTTTCCTGAAGCGTATTTCCTTTTAAAATTTTTGTTTCCATAGCATAAATTTTTTTGATTAATAAATTATTGTTAGCGGGATAAAATTAGTATAAGGAATAAGCTAATCAAAACGGAGTTTTACAAACCCTATCCTGAAATTTGCAATTTTTGCAGATTAGATATAAAAGTCTTTTGGATAAGGGGTATTTATCATAATTTTTCAAAATAGATTTTTCAATTTTGTAAATCCTGCAATTATTTTTTGAATTAAAATTGACTTTTGCAAAAATTTGTCTTACTTTTGATTATAAATCCGAGCACATGGAAACACAAGAGTATCTTTTTCAACAGATTAAGGAAAGTCTCCCAATTCATTTATCGTTAGTTGATGAAATTTCCGAATTGTTAAAAATGAGCTATGACAGCGCCTATCGGAGGATAAGGGGAGAAAAGGCAGTGACTATTGATGAATTACATACACTCTGTAAACATTTTAATATTTCTGTTGACTCATTATTTAATATTAAAAGCGGAAATGTTATTTTCAAAGACATTAATATTGAACATGAGGGCTTTGGAATTAAAGACTGGTTAAAGACTATTTACAATGACTTGAAAAAAATCCATTCCTCTAAAGAAAAGGAATTAATATATGCTGCAAAAGACCCCCCTTTATTCCATTATTTTCAATTTCCAGAAATAGCTGCGTTCAAAATATTTTTATGGGAAAAAACCTTATTACAATTATCTCAATATGAAGAGAAAAAGTTTTTACTAAAAGATTATGATGAAGAAATCCAGAAAATCGGTGAAAAGATTTTGGCAACATACATCAAAATCCCAACTATTGAAATATGGAATGAAGATACTTTTAACATTACATTCAGGCAAATTGAATATTATTGGATTTCCGGATTATTTGAAAATAAAGATGATATTTTTAAATTATGTGAAAAACTGTACCTTTGGATACAACATATCCAGAAACAAGCAGAATATGGTTTTAAATATCTTTACGGCACAAATCCCGAAGGGGTGGAAAATTCATTTCAGTTCTATGAAAATGAAGTTGTTTTGAACGATAATACAATTTTCGTAAGAATGGATAATATTGTAGTCACCTACATAACATATAATGTATTAAGTCTTTTAATAACAACAGATCCATTTTTCTGTAACAGTATAGAACATTTTCTTAGAGGTTTGCTGAAAAAATCTACACTGATAAGCTCGGTAAATGCAAAAGAGCGGGACAGGTTTTTTAATAAACTCCTTAAAAAAATTGAAAATTTCAGGGAAACAATTGACTAAAAATATTGTTAAAATATATTTTTGTAACTAATAAGTTTATTAATCAATTCCTATTTTCTCCCGATAGCTATCGGGATTAAGGATAAATTTTAAAAATGGTATCCATACGGACATCCTTCGGTCGTAGGGGGAATAAGGGTATAAGGGTATAAGGGTATAAGGGTATAAGGGTATAAAGTACTAATACCCATATTCCCCTATTTCCCCTATTTCCCTTATTTCCCAGTTCAATAATAATATTTGTTAAGAAATTTTCATTGTTAATTTAATACTGATTAGTTACAATTTATTTAGTATTTGAATATTTCTTTATTGATTATCTATTACCGGAAATTCAGTAATTCTCAGCCTTGCACACCCATAAGGTATAAGTTCAAGGGTTTCAATTTTTTGTTCGGATTTGACCGGACTTACAGGAGGGTCATCAGCAGAATTATTTTTTAAATTCCATTCCGGTATTACCTTGCCTTTTATTTCAAGCACAACCGGAGCTTCTTTGTTCCATGTTTTATATTTTGCCTCGTCCTGAAAATATATTAATTCTCCAACATCTGAAAATGGGAATTTTTGAATTTTGTTTCTTCGTACCTTAATATATTTTTCAGGATTTATCCTGTCTAAAATCAATCCGTAATTCCATTGTGTATAAGGTTCAATTTCCCAATCAGTTGATCCCATATAATTTATACTTTTTATGTGCCTTCCTTTTAAATTGATTTTGTTATATTTCTTACCAATTCGTAAAGAATAATATAATGGTCCTCTGAGTATGGAAACGGAATTATTATACCTTGTTTCTGTACGAATATTCATAGGGAATTCCAACAGAATAACATCACCTGATTTCCATTCATTTTTCAGCTTTGCCATTGTTCCCTGTTCAGCATTAAGAGTATCTCCTTTCACTATGATTTTAGCACCTTCTGCCCATAGGGGAATACGGAGATAAATAGGAAATATAGAGGATTTTGAAAGTTCAAGTTTCAACTTTATAAAGCCATCAAACGGATATTCGGTTTCTTCAGTAATTTTTAAAGCAACATTATCTGCAACTTTAACATTTACTTCACAAGGTCCGTAAGTTACTGCAGCAATTCCCTGGTCATGAGTTGCCATCCACATATATTCGACAAACAGGGGCCAGCCCTGGTGCATATTTGCAAGGCAGCATGGATAGTTTGGCATTAAACCGTAGATATTAGAAGAATTTCCATTTGTGCTCCATTCACGTGAAGTATCTGACACAATAACTTGATTAGCTTGTTGGTCATACTGATGTGCCCATAAATCGGGTGTCATTGTTCCCGGAAGGCAATTATAAGCCAAAAGTTCAAGACGGTCACCAAAAGCAGGGTCACCGAAAATCTCAAACAAATTTTCAAGAGAATACATGTATTCAACAATACCACAAAGCTCTGTTCCTTGTGTTGGTCTTTTTCCTGATAAATGCTCATCACCTGAAAAACGTCCGCCTGCCTGTCCGTGATTTTTATCCAAATTATTAATCCCTTGATAAACAGCATCTTTAAAACAATTATCTTTTGATTGCTGATACCATAATCCGGGATATTTAACAGCCATTGCAATGTTTACCACATGAGCCGTTAAACCATCGCTTTTCCAATGATAAGGTATTTTATTATTTGCTAATGCAACACTATCCCATGGGAAATCAATAAAATATGATGGCCAGTCAAAACTGTTATAAAAAATTGAGTCAATAACATTTAGTATGTCAGGATTGTCTGTTCTGCGATATAACCAATATCCTGTGATGGCATTTTCCATTGCCCGTACTCCGCGCCAGTCTTTATCGGGCCAATCAGGTGGATTATCATGTAAATATTTAAAATAATTTGAAAGTAATTCTATTACCCGTTCATCCTTTGTGGCTTCATAATATGGTATTAAAACTTTCATTGCAACTGCCAGTGGCCAGCGATCATTATTTTTTGCAGGACCAAACCATCCATCCGGTTGACCACTGCTTAATATCCACTCAATCCACGGTTTGGTTTTATCAATTAGCCGTTCATCTTCAAGTATGTATGCTAACGGAACAAGCCCGTTTAAATAATAAGGACCGCGTTCCCATGATTCACCTTCTCCGCCTTTCCATGCAGAATTGATCAAATCATCCCAGAATTCATCAAGATGACCGGTTAATCCATTGCTTTGAGCAACAAGCTGGTCTTTAAGCCAACCTTCAGGTTTTATTGCTCCTAACGGAAGTTTTACAAACTTTTTTTGCAATAAGGGCTCTTTGTTAACCGGATAAAATTTATTTACAGACATTTTGCCACAGCTATTATAAATTAATAAAAAACTAATTATTAAAAGTAAAATAAGATTTGATTTTTTCATATTTATTTTAAAAAGAAGTATGTTTATAAAATACTTTACAAAGATAATAAAGTGATAATAAAAGCTATAAAAAAAAATTAGTATCTATTTTGTATTTGTAAAAAATAAAGGTGTATATTTGCACTCATTTTTGAAAATTATTTAAAATACAATCAAAATGGGTAAGAAGGAATTATTGCAATACATTGAAGACCAGATAGAAATAAAAAAATTTCCAAACTTTAAGGCTGGCGATACCATTACTGTTAAATATAAAATTATAGAAGGTAGTAAAGAACGTTTACAAAGTTTTCAGGGCGTGGTATTACAAAGAGCTGGAAGCGGTCCCACAGAAACTTTTACTGTTAGAAAAATATCAGGAAATACAGGGGTAGAAAGAATATTCCCAATTTCTTCTCCATTTATTGAAAATATAACCATTAATAAAAAAGGTGTTGTCAGAAGAGCCCGTATTTTTTACCTCAGAGAGCTAAGAGGTAAAAAAGCAAGAATTAAAGAAGCAAGAAGATAAATTTAAAGCCCCAAAAAATGGGGCTTTTTTTATTATAATACGAACCATAGAAGTGTCTGTCCATAAAGTCAAACAATTTTTGAATTAAAGCACCAAATTTCAAAATATAAATAACAAATAATAATCAAATTCAAATTCCGAAATCACAAAAAGCTGTAATACCGTGTAATATTGTTATTTTAGTCATTGTTTATTGTAATTTATCCATCCATACGGACTTGCTTCGCTTCGTTCGGACAAGTTTTGAATTTTGTGATTTGTTTTTTGGTGCTTATTGGCAAACTATTTGACTTTACAGATGGTATCCTTAGTGAAAATTGATCTGAATATCATCAACATAAATTTCCTTTTTTGAATTATTCCATATATAAATCTTGATTTTATCATATTCTGATATATCGGCAGGTAATTTATAATTAAAAAATACGGGGCACCATTCATTTATATTGATAAAATTTTCCATATTCCGGGCTGCCCAGATGTTTTTTCCACCTTTGTTCGATTCTATTGAAATGACCAGAGGTGTATTCCCACTTGCATTTTTCATATAAGCCCATAAGCATATTTTTATGTTTTGCAGACATTGCTCTGATATTCCGGCAATAGATGTGGAATAAGTCGGTCCGTATTCAACGGCTGAGTCAAATTTAATGCTATACTTACCGCTGTGAATATTTAAACTGTCTAAAATCCCTATCTCTTTTCCCCATAATTCTTTTTCTTCAAAATTATTATAAACCGAAAACAACGGTTTGGCATCTTTTAATGAGCCTGTCTTATTGCTCTTACTGAATAAAGTTATTTTAGATAAACCATCATAATTTATTTGTTTTAAAATATAGGGATATTTAGTTCTGATAATTTCATTAATTTCCGAAGGGCACGGTTTAGTCCATGCATATATAAAATATGGAGTTTCAGATTTGTCAACAATTCTTTTTAATTCAAGCAAATCCTTGCCTCCTGTATTATTATATTGCTCAAAATGAACATCTGTTTTAAATTGTTCAAGGTAATAATCAATATAATAGTGACCATTTACTGAAATTGCATAAGTAATGTTTTTATTTCCATATTGATTGTTCCATCCTGTAATATTTTTTGCTATATCCTTAAATTCTCCAAAATGCTGTTTATTATAATAGTTACTTACAAAAACTGTATTGTAGATGCCAATTGCAGCTAACAATATCAGCATCGTAGTATTTAAATAATTCAAATTCATTTTTATAAATGAGAAAAGAAAAATGATAAAAAACGGGAAAGAAAACAAAAGAATCGAATACTGCAAAACAGGATTACGAAAAATTGAATAATAAAATCCTATTATAAAAGGCAGGAAAAAAAATATCAGCGATAAAGTATGAAATTTTGACCACCTGATATTTTTTAAGTTAAAAAGAATTGAAGTAATAAAAATAATTGCAAAAACGATCAACAAAAATATTGAGTTGTTAAAACAATAGTAAATATATTTGAAAAACCATAGATTGTCAGGTTTTCCCAACCATCCCCCTTCACCTCCGACTCCGCCGATGGCAAACTGATGTAAAAATATTTTTATATGCGGTATGTAAAGAATAAACACTGCAACTCCTGATAAGATATATTGTTTCCGGTTATCTTTTTTCAAGAAGAACAAACCTGTAATACCTATAATCAAAACAAATAAAAAGCTATAATTATGTGTATATGCTGCAAGAGCTGCAGATACAACAAAACCTAAATAATTTGAAAGTCTTTTTTTATCTTCAAATAATATCAATGTCCAGAACCAAACAGTAGCTAATGAGAACAATAAGCCGGGACTGTAAGGACGTGCAATTTGGCTGTATAATATCGGAAATTCAAGGAAACTCAATGATAATGCGGCAAATAATCCTGTAATTTTATTAAACCATTTAGCAGCAATCAAGTAAGTAAGAAGAACAGAAAGTACACCTGCAATTACAAAAGGTAACCTGATTGCTGCAACACTAAGTCCGAATAATTTTGTATAGTAATAGAGAAATACCTGTATGCCTGCCGGATGAAAATCGGTAAGCATAACTCCGTTTTTAATCATTTCGCGTAACGAATCATATCTCAAACGGTTCAATGCACTTAGCTCATCATTGCTTAATGACCAATTTGCATAATCATACAACCTAAAAACCAATGCAATGACTAAAATCAAAATTAGTATAAAATATTCGTAATTATTTTTAAAATTATTTTTCATGATCATTTCATTAATTTTCGGGTAACATTATATAGTCACTTTCTTCTTTGATTAACTGCTTCGTAAAGGATAACACCTGTTGCCACCGAAACATTCAGTGATTCGATATCGCCGAGAATGGGGATTTTCACTTTAAAGTCCGAGCGTTTAAGATATTCGCCTGAAACCCCGTTTTCTTCTGAGCCCATAATTATTGCCGTTGGTTTGGTAAAATTGGCAGAAGTGTAATAATTATCTGCTTTTTCTGTTGCAGCAATTATTTGCACGCCGCTTTCTTTTAAATATTCAATTATATTTTTAAGGTTTTTACATCTGCAGACAGGGATTTTATATAATGAACCTGCGGATGCTTTAATTGTCTCGGAATTTATTTGTGCCGAACCTTTTTCGGGTATAATAATTGCATCAACTCCGGCGCATTCAGCGGTCCGGGCAATTGCTCCCATATTTCGTACATCGGTTATTCTGTCAAGTATTAAAAGCAATGGCAATTTACCGTCTTCATAAATTCCGGGTAGCAGGTTTTCAATGTTATGATAAACAATGTTTGATATAAAACAAATCACCCCCTGATGATTTTTTGAAGTTATCCTGTTCAGCTTCTTAACAGGAACGTATTGAAATGGTATTTCAAATTCATTTATTAATTTCCTTAGCTGAAAATATAATTCATTATTTAAACCGGTTTGAATCAATATTTTATCAATTTCCTTACCTGATTTAACAGCCTCAATTATTGGCCTGATACCGTAAATAATGTTTTCTTTTTTCAATTTAGTAAAATTTTTATTATGTATCAAAATTCATAAGCAACCATTTTAAAAATTTAAATGTCTTATAAAAAAAATCAAAAATAATATTATCTTAATATTTTTTACAAACTAAATTATATTATTTTCGCATTTCAAATAATTAAAACCATTAAAATTATGAAAAGAAGTTTATTATTTTTATTAGTTGTTTTTATAAGCATAACAACATTTTCACAAAAGTTAAACCCACCTGAAACTTTTGATTTACGTGATGTTAGCGGTGAAAATTATGTAACATCAGTTAAAAGTCAACAAGGAGGGACGTGCTGGACACATGGAGCTATGGCAGCAATGGAAGGTAACTTATTGATGACCGGAGCATGGGCAGCAGCAGGTGAAACAGGAGAACCGAACCTTGCAGAATATCATCTTGACTGGTGGAATGGCTTCAACCAGCACAATAATGATGATATAGATCCGCCAACAGGAAGTGGACTGGAAGTTCACATGGGTGGCGACTATATGGTAACCTCCGCATATTTATCAAGATGCGAAGGAGCTGTTCGTGATATTGACGGACAATCGTATGATAATCCTCCTGCAAGGCATTTAGACAGTTATCATTATTATTATCCGGTAGATATTGAATGGTATGTTGCAGGCGAAAATCTTGAAAACATCAATATTATTAAAAATAAAATCATGTCGGAAGGTGTAATGGGAACATGTATGTGTTACAATGGTTCGTTTATTGATTATAATTACAATCATTATCAGCCGCCAAGCAGTTCACTTCTTCCAAATCATGCTATTGGAATTATTGGCTGGGACGACAACAGGCAAACACAAGCACCGCAGGACGGAGCATGGCTCTGTAAAAACAGTTGGGGTGAATGGTGGGGCTATAACGGATACTTCTGGATTTCATATTATGATAAATGGGCTACCCAGGAACCTGAAATGGGAGCGGTTTCATTTCAGGATGTTGAGTATAGTACGTACGAAAAAATTTATTATCACGATTATCATGGAAAGCGTGATGTTAAGTCTGATTGCCAGGAAGCATTTAATGCTTTCACTTCAGTCTCAGACCATTATCTTAAATCAGTGAGTTTCTTTTGTGCAACAGATAGTGTAGATTTTACAATAAAAATTTATGATACTTTTGAAGCTGGGTTATTATCAGGAGAGTTATCAACTATTTCAGGATGGGAAGAATTTACCGGACTTCATACAATTGATCTGCCAAGCCCGA
Source organism: Bacteroidota bacterium (assembly GCA_030610255.1). Taxonomy (GTDB): domain Bacteria; phylum Bacteroidota; class Bacteroidia; order Bacteroidales; family JADFUO01; genus JADFUO01. The sequence continues at coordinate 271 of JAUWSB010000094.1, read as the reverse complement.
TTTCTTTAACCGAAGGACAGGTTTTTTATATTTATCTTAATTTATCCGATGGCGGTCAACCTTATGACAGAACCTCTGAAGTTCCCGTTCTACTTGGTGCATCCGGAAGAGTGCTTGTTGAATCTGCAGCAAACCCTGAAGAAAGCTATTATAATGACGGCAAAGGATGGGTAGATTTTTATTATTATGATGACCCTTCAGGATATGATAATACAGGTAATTTCTGCATCAAAGGTCTGGCAGTTAATGATTCGTTAGTTGGGATACAGCC
>JAUWSB010000181.1 GCA_030610255.1 Bacteroidota bacterium | reverse complement strand
TAATCGGTATTATTCATATGTCCTGCCCAGTCAATTTGTGAGCTTTCAATCATCAGGAAAAATCCATCCTTATCCTGACTTAAGATTTCAATAGCTTTAAGACTTGCTTTCTCAAGCATGTCTGCCCGACCTTGTGAAAATGGTGGCGGATGATCTTCATATAATAATCCTGCTATTTTACCTGAATTAATGTTTTCAAGATTAATTAAATCATATACTATTTGATAATTTCTGATACTCAAACTATCAATTAAATTCAATTTGTCGCTTCTAACCATAAAATGATTTTTTCCGCCACCAATAAAAACATCAATATCGGTTTTTAAAAAATCCAAGGCAATGTTTTCATAATCATGTCTGTCGGGATTATGAGCAATAAATGCAGCAGGTGTTGCGTGTGTGATAAAAGCTGTTGCTACCAAGCCTGTTGCTTTGCCATGTTCTTCGGCAATCTCTAAAATTGATTGTTGAGCAATCCCTGAAGTATCAACACCGATTGCACCGTTTTTGGTTTTTACTCCTGTTGCTATTGCAGTTCCCGAAGCTCCTGAATCTGTAATATAATTATCGGATGAATATGTTTTTACTAATCCGATATATCTGCAACGGGCAATATTAAGATTATTCTTTTTTGCAGTTAATGCTGCATGAACATGAGTTAAACCCATTCCATCACCTATCATTAAAATGATATTCTTAGGTTTTTTTTGCTGATAGTCTGCCTGCTGAGCACAAGAACTCAAACTAAGAGTAAGAATTAAAAGATAAATTAGTTTTTTCATGATAAATTTGTTTTATTTTACTGTTAAATATTTTTCAATATTAAAATTAATACATTAATAATTTTTTACAGAATTATTACAAAATTGTTACAAATACCAATTAATTTCTATTAATCTCTATTTATTTTTTTTATTTGATGGCAATTCAAGACCAAAGCCGCTTTTTTTATCTTCACGTTTCAGCAGCAATGCAAAGATAAAACCAAATAAGCCAAGAACTGCAAAAATTAAAATTGTAAAAGTATAATTGAGTGGCGTTTTAATTTTTATTACTGCATTATCAGGTAAAATCAGGTAGTCAAAATTGGCATATCTGAGCCGGCTTTTTCCAATCTTACATCTGAGGTGGAGGTTTTCGTCAATAAAAACATTATGTTCTTCTTCAAGTATCCTGACTTTTCTTATTGTATCATAAATTGTAAGTAATACATTTTTATGGTCTTTTAAAATATCCAAATCATTTTTATTAAGCTTTGAACTGAAATTGATATAATTTAAAGTAGTATCTATTTTATAATTATTTGATTTTAAAATTATTGATTTTGATGTGTCAATAGCTGAAATTATTATAATATCTTTTTCAGGATTAATATTTAAGCTGTGAATGTTGATTTTGTCCGTACTGTCAGTGCCTAAAGTACCGGTAAAATTACCTTCCTTATCTGATTGGGTTTGAAAGTATTCATCCCAAATTACTGTGCTATATTTATCAAGTTGTTTTTTAAGGGCACTCTTTTCTTTTTTTAGATTGATAGTGTCGGGCATATCAAGAATTGTAAGTGAAGCAAGGAGCTTTTTATTCTTAAGCGGTTTATCTGAATTATTAAGATAAGGGGCAGTAAATTCTTTAGTATTCTTTATTGATTTTGCTTCTTCTGACAAGATATATATTTCTGAGTTTTTATTAGTTGTTTCAAGGATAAATCCTGCTAAAATCGGAAAAGCAAAAAGTCCGAGATTTTGAATTGAAAACATGGCACCATAAGCAGAACCTATTCTTTTTTCCGGTACAATTTTAGCTACGGAAGGCCACATTGCTGCAGGTACCAATGCTATCGAAATTCCGAGTAATACTAAAGGAACAATAGGATTAAGGTTTGTAAATGCGAAAGTCAGATGAATAAGGGTTAATAAAACCGAGCCGAACATCATAATTGAAGCACTTTTCCCAAATTTGTCAACAAACAACCCGATAAGCGGCGTGGCAAACATTGTAACCCAATATAGGATAGAGGCAATTTTTCCACTTTGTGTTAAACTCATTCCAAATTTATTTAAAAGAAAATCAGGAGAAAACGCCTGAAATGGGAAAACTGCCGAATAAAAAGTTAAGCAAAGCAGAGTTACATATATGAAAGATTTATTTTTGAAGAGTATGCCTAAATCGGCAAAACGAAATCTATCATCATTGCCGGTTAAATTCACTTGCTTAATTTGCCTGTCGAGCCTTACATCAAAAATTGTATAAACCAGAAATGCCAGAAATGCAATTAAAAGGAGCATTGCAGCAAACCAGATTGCAATTGTCCAATGCGTTGCTGCTTCAGCAATTTCAGCCGAATAGAATAATGCCAATGCCGAACCGGCCCTGGCAATACCGATTTTCATTCCGAAGGCAAATGCAAGTTCTTTTCCTTTAAACCATTTTACTATGACCTTGCTAACAACAACTATACTTGTTTCAGCTCCCAGTCCAAATAAAAACCTGCCCAGGAACATTATTTTTAATTCAGGAGAATAACCGGTTAAAAACGAATTGAAAAAAGAATATCCGAAACCTCCATTGGAATAGTATTCACTCGCACCATAAGCAGTTATCACTCCGCCAATTGCCATCATTCCTACAAAAAGGAAACCTGTTTTTTTTATCCCTATCCTGTCGAGAATAACACCTCCGAAAATTGCCATAAGCAGGAAGGTGTTTGGTAAAGAATATGCTGCTATTAAAAAACCATAATCAGTTGAGCTTATATTAAAATTCTCTTCAAGTAAACGTTTAAGAGGGGAGAGAGAGTCGTAAAAATAATAATTTGCAGCCTGTACAAAAGCTATTAAGAACAATATTCCCCATCTTACGCGTGGCGAATCTTTTAATGCTTTTTTGAAATTTTCCATGAACTACAATTTTATTATTTTGGTTCTTCTCTTATTTTAGTGGAAGTGTATTATAAAATATCCAATATACAACTTCCAAATTTCAAATAAATTCCAATTTCCAATTCATTAAAACCTAAACTATTTCGATTTTTTAACTATTGCATAAAATATTTGCAATCGTTTTTTCTGAAGTTTTAACAAAGAGTCTAACTTCTTTTTACAAATAGATCCCGATTCTTGAGTGCTAAATCATAAGTTTTGTTAATTGAATTTTGAGCCATTGAGTATTATTTGTTATTTGTCATTTGTTATTTGTTATTTCAACTAATTTCAATTTATTTCTATTAATATCCCGATACGCTCGTTCCTCGCTATCGGGATTCCCGCCTGCCGGACGGGCAGGAATTCGTCTATAAAATTATTCTTCGGCTTCGCCTTGTATAATTTTTGTCTCATTAATTTCCATTAAATTTGTAGTAGAACCATTAATTTTTAATATCCTCTTGTTGCTCAACTGTTTCGTTAGATGGTAACTCAAGACCGTAACCGGATGTTTTATCATTCCTTTTTAATAACAATGCAAAAATAAATCCCATGATACCAAACCCTGCAAACATTAGAATGGTCGGATTATAGTTGAGTTTTGCACCGGCTTCAATCATCATGGGGGTTATTCCCGGATTGGTTGTATCCAAAATTGTACCTGCTAATATCGGTACTGCAAATAATCCTAAATTCTGCAATGAAAACATTGCTCCGTAAGCCGTTCCTATACGGTATTCGGGAACGATTTTTGCTACAGACGGCCACATGGCAGCAGGCACGAGTGAAAACGAAATGCCAAGTAATACCATCAGAACATAAACGTTAAATGATGTAAGCCCAAAGAGCAGATGAACAAAAACAAGTAATAATGAACCATATATCATCAATGTAGCGCTTTTGCCTTTTTTATCAACAAACCAACCGAAAAGCGGAGTGAAAATAACCGTACCATAAGGAAGCAGGGAAGCAATGTCACCACTTGCTTCTCGCGACATACCAAATTTATGGAAGAAAAAATCCGGAGCGTATTTTAGAAATGGAAAAACAGCAGCATAAAAAGTAACGCATAAAGCAGTAATAAGCAAAAACGATTTGTTTGTAAATAATTTTCCAAGGTCAGATAAATGAAACTCTTCATCTTTATCAATTAAAGAAACAGAAGATTTTATCTGTTTATCTAATTTTATATCATACATAATATAGATTAAGAAAGCAAGGAATCCAATCAAAAGCAACATAACAGCAAACCAGATTGGGAATGTCCAGTTGTCACCAAGAATCAGTCTTGGGGAAACATTAAACGCCAGTGCAGTACCAATACGGGCTATACCCAAGTTAATGGCAAATGCAAGGGCAATTTCATAGCCTTTAAACCATTTTACAATAATTTTACTGGCAACTACAATACTGGTTTCAGCTCCCAACCCAAAAATCAGCATTCCCAACGACATCATTTTTAGTTCGGGTGAATATGTAGTCCAGAAAGAATTCATAAGATTGTATCCAAGTCCTCCTTCTCGGTACATGTCGGTGGCGCCATAAGCAGTGATAACTGCTCCGATAAGCATAAAAACTGCAAATAATAGTCCTGTAGGTCTAATGCCAAGTTTATCAAGTATAATTCCACCTAAAATTGCCATCAAAAGGAAAGTATTTGGGAAGGCATAAAATCCGGCGACTATTCCGTAATCTTGTGAAGAAAAGTTGAGATGTTCCTGTAAAATAGACTTAAGAGGTGAAAGAACATCATAAAAATAATAGTTAGCCGCCATCAAAAAACTAACGATAATCATCATTGCCCATCTTGCTTTGGCTG
>JAUWSB010000011.1 GCA_030610255.1 Bacteroidota bacterium | reverse complement strand
TTACGCACCTGGCTTGACATTGAATTTGATTCTGAAGTTAAATTGCTGAAAATGATAAAAAAAGGGAAATTCTCCGAAACAAAATCAGGGTCTTATCTTTTATCCATTAAACATCATTTTTCAAAGTTCATTGTTTTTGATATGCTTTCATATATATCGTTGTATCTGGAATTATCAATTCGTGCAAAAAGCAATTTATTATTAAAAGAAACGGGCTTACCCGTTAAAAAAATCAGTGACCTTGATAGCCGGTTGAAAGAATTAAAGTCTTTACGGAAAAATATCGGTAAAACAGGTATAATGGCTGTTTCTCCAATTTTGAGAATGAGTAAAAAAACCCTTTGGAAATTAACAATGCTCAAATAAAAAAGGTTCTATGTTGTTCAGTATGTGCATAGATTAAAATCCCTAAAAGTTATCGGGAAAGATAAAAGTAAATATTATATTCAATTGTAGATTTGTTATGCTTTTAACGCTTCATTCTGGCTTTCATAAATATCAAAAATGCTTGAAAAGCCTGATATTTCAAAAATTTCCTTAATGTTTTCCTGCAGGTTGCATAAAACAAATTTACCTTTATTGGCTTTGAATTTTTTTAACCCCATCAGTAAAATTCTTAATCCCGAACTACTTATATAATCTAATTTTTCGCAATCAATTATTATGTTATTTTCCTTTTTTTCAAGTAATTCAAGGATCTTTTTTTCAAGTTCGCCATAATTTGTTGTATCCAATCTGCCTTTTAAATTAAGAATGACAAACGAATCTGCTTTTTTTTCAATTATTTCCATATATGTTTTATTATTTAAAATTTTTAATTTATTTTTTTAATCAATGTTAAAATATTTTTATTTTTATCTCTTTTAAATTCGATTCTGTCCATTAAATTTTTAACAAAATATATTCCAAGTCCCCCGATATCTCTTTCTTCCAAAGGTTTGTCAATATGTTCGGGAGTTTCTTTTTCTAAAGGATTAAATTCCATGCCTTCATCAATAATTTGTATTTTTAATTTGTTATGTTCAAGAAATAATTTGATGTTAATTATATGTTTTAAATCGTCATCAAATCCGTAAAAAATAATATTTGTAACAATTTCTTCAATAGCAAGGTTCAAATTAAATGAAATTTTCGGAGATAAATTCCACTCTTTAGAAATTTTATTAATTTCCAGTTGCAATTTATTAAGTTCTGAAATATTATTTTCTATTGAAATATCTTTTTTATTCATTAAAAATTAGCCTGTTATTAGTTTCCATTATATTTTAATGTCAGCATAGTAATATCATCAGATTGTTCAGCTCCTTTGGTAAATTCTTCTACGGAAGAGATAATACCATTAATTATTTCTTGCGGTGAAGAATCTTTGTGTTGAATCAATTCTTTTTCCAATCTTTCTTCAGAATACAATTCATTTTTTTTGTTCATTGCTTCAGTTACACCATCAGTGTAAAGATAAATAGTATCGCCCGGCTTAAGGGTAATGTTCTTGGTTTTAAATTTGGTATCTTCCATAATTCCAAGAACAATATCATGTGTTAATTCTGTTTCAACAACAGTACCGTCTTTTTTAAGAATGTAAGGAGGATTATGCCCTGCATTCGAATAAATTATTTCTCCTGTTTTAGTATTCATTATCCCGTAAAATACAGTTACAAACATATCACTAATATTTTCCCTTGACAACAAATCATTCGAATACTTCATACATTCATCAGGTGACAAACCTGTTAAAGCTGCTGCCCGGATAATTGTTCTGCTAACTGCCATATAAATTGCAGCAGGTATTCCCTTATCGGAAACATCGGCAATTACAAACCCTAACATTTCATCGTTAATAAGAAAAAAATCATAAAAATCACCACCAACCGATTTTGCAGAATTCATTGATGCATAGATTTCAAAATCTTTACGACTGGGGAAAGGCGGAAATTTTTTAGGTAATATTGATTGCTGAATTTCTTTGGCAATTTTCAGGTCGTGCCTGATAGCAAAAAGTTGTTTGCTGTCCTTTTCTGCTTTACGTAAAATTTCTACCTGTTCAATGGTTTTTTTTATTGTTATCTCCAGGTCTTCAAAATCAATAGGCTTAGTCGCAAAATCAAAAGCACCACGATTCATTGCTGTGCGTATATTTTCCATATCACCATAAGCAGAAACGATAACTGTTCTAAGCGTAGGGTTTTTCAGTTCATTAATTTTTGTGAGTAAAGTAAGTCCATCCATTTCAGGCATGTTAATATCAGTTAAAATTATGCCTATGTCGGGATGTTCAATTAATTTTGTTAATGCTTCCAAACCGTTTTCTGCAAAAACAAACTCATATTCCCCACTTTTTATCTTCTTCCGGAATTTTTGCCGAATCAACAATTCCATATCCGGCTCATCATCAACACTCATTATTTTCATACTAAAAAAATTTTAGCTATTTATTAATTATGATTAAATTACCTTTTTGTTCTTCAAAAGTATTAAATTTTTTACAAAGTCCCAAAAATTGCATAAATACCAATCATTGAAGCATACTTGCCGTATGTAATATCAAACAATCCGCTGTAAAAAAAGTTTATTCTGTATTTACTATATAGCGTATATTCAAACCGGGGTCCTAAGGCAATCATTTTATAATATTTTATTCCCTCAACACCAAGTTTAAATTTTTTAATATGATAAAACGCCATAGTATCCCAACGGTAACGTTTGCCACCAAATTCAAAAACCCCTGAAAACGAAAATTTATTCTTTTGCATAAAGATGATTGGTGCAATCCGCCAAATTTCAGTTTCATTTGTTTGAAATCCACCTAAAAAGCCAACTTTTACAAATTTATTTATTGCGTAGCTAAACCCTAAAAGCCCTTCACCCCAACTGTTTTTTTCATAAGCATTCATGTAGAAGTAACTGTTAAACCCAAATTTCTCACTTATCTGCTGATTTGTAAAAAGTGTTGCGATCGGCTGTAATGCACCATCATAAAAAATATTATATTGATTGAATTTGAATGATGTTTGAGCAAATAAAAATGATTTTGTTATAAAAAGTAAAGTAAGAAAAATTACAATTTTCTTCATTCTAAGTATAAAATATCGGTTTAATATTATTTTTTAGTTTTTTTCAGGAATTGTAATTATAAATTCCGTGTAGTCTCCATCTTTTGATTTTACTTCCAATGTGCCTTTATGAATTTGCCTAACAATATCATAACTCATAGAAAGACCAAGTCCGGTACCTTTTCCTGTTGGCTTAGTGGTAAAAAACGGATTAAAGATTTTTTCAATTACATGTTCAGGCATTCCTGTTCCATTGTCCTTAATTCTGATTTCAATTTTATTATCAAGTTTTTTTGTGCTAACAATCACTTCAGGAGAATAACCTTCCTTTAATTTTTTACTTTTTTCATCAACAGCATAACAGGCATTATTTACAATATTTAATATAACACGACTCAGGTCTTGCGGTACAATTTTAATTTTCCCAATATTAGTATCCAGTTCGGTAGTCAGTTTAGTATTAAAACTTTTATCTTTTGCCCGCATTCCATGATAAGCAAGATTAACATATTCGGTGATCATATTATTTATATCGGTTTCCTCAAATTCACCTGATTTTCCTCGTGAATGCTGAAGCATTCCTTTTACAATGCTTTCGGCACGCTTGCCATGTTCATTTATTTTTTTTGCATTTCCTTCAATCGTTTCAATCACATCTTCCATATCATCGTAAGAATCTTCGCTAATTTTGTCTTTTACATCTTCAACATATTCTTTTAATTCATCAGCCAAATCAATTGTAAGTGCAGAAAAATTATTCACAAAATTTAATGGATTTTGTATTTCATGGGCAATTCCGGCAGTAAGCTGACCAAGCGACGCCAGTTTTTCTGATTGCACTAATTGATTCTGTGTGTCTTTAAGATTGTTAAGTGTAACCTGAAGATTTTCAAGAATTTTAGTTTTAATAAAAGCAGAAATTATATGTTCTTTTGAATTTTTAATAAAGCTCAAATCCTTACGGTCAAAGGCATTTTTGCGACTCATATTTTCAAGAATAAGAAATCCTTCCACTTTATTTTCAACTTTTATAACCAATATTAATATGGATTTGGGCTTTTCAAGTTCATCAAGTACATGAATTTTATTATGCAATTCAAAATCGTTTTTTATAAATATATCTTCGTAAATTTCTTCAGCATTTTTTAAATAACGTTCTTCCGCCTGTTCAAGGCTCAGGCTTATTTTTTCAAGTATTTTAACATCCCAACCCAAACTTGCTTTAAACTTATATGTATTCACCGATTCATCATAAACAAGAGCAGTGGATTTTTCAACAGCTTTAATAATTTTGGTTTTTTCAAGCAGGGATTGCAAAAGATTGGAAAAATGAATTTCAGAATTTATTGCTTTTACAACATTACTGATTTTTTCAAGTTCTTCGTTTTTATCGGTTAATTCTTCTGATTTTTGCTCAATTTCTTCTTTTTGTTGTACTACTTCAGCTGTTCTTTCAGCAATTTTTTCTTCAAGAATATGTTTTTCTTTTAATAATTGCCTTGAGCGAAATTTTACAATAATATAAACCAAAAACCCTGCAATTATAACGTATAAAACAAAAGCCCACCATGTTAAGAACCAGGGGGATAAGACTTTAAAGCTGTATGTTGCCTCTTCGCTAATGTTATCATAAACATTAATTGCCCTGACGTGAAAAATATAATTTCCTTTCGGCAAACTTGTGTATTCTTTTTGGGTTTCGTTAGTCCACTCAGACCAGTCGTTATCAAATCCTTCCAAATAAACCTGAAATTTATTTTCCCCTTTGGCATTATAACAGGGTGAAGCAAATTCAAATCTCAGCGTATTATTTTCACTGTCAAAAACAGGATTTTGAAACAGATACGAAATTGTATCTTCCTGATATAATATCAAATCACCATTAAAAATAATTGAGTCATTATTTATTGTTACTTCACGGATTATCGCCGGAAAAATGTCTTGATAATCTTTTTTTACACTTTTTTTATACCTTATTAATCCGTCGGGACCGCCAAACCAAATAATATCATCCACATCCGGAAAAATTGTCCACACAACAAAATCGGCTATCGGAAGGAAAGGAGTTTGGTCTTCAAGATAGCCCGTGTTTCTTTTCATTTTGAATAATGTCAAATTTGTTTCCCCTCCTTCGGTAACCCATAAATTTCCATTTTTATCTTCAACAATTTTATTCACCCATCTTGATTCTGTTAATGTATCTTCATCAAATAAACTACTTTTAAAAAAAGAATTATTATTATAATTAAAAGTGAAAACACCATCATTTGAAGAAATTAAAACTTCACCATTAACAATATTCAGATGATTTCCTAAAATCGCAGGTAAACCGTTTGATTCATTAAACTGCTTCAATAAGCCGCTTTCAGGAGAATACATAAAAATACCTTCTGAAGGAGTTGAGAACCATAAATTGCCCTTGCTATCCTCAGTTAATTCTCTTACTTCATTGTTTATTCTCCTGATTTTTTCTTCATCAGACCATTTACCATTCTTGTATTCAATTGAGACCAAGCCATCAGTTTTCCCAATATAAACTTTCAAAGGTGAAAATTGTGAACTAACAAGCGATAAAGAAAATCCTTGTGTGAGTTGCTTTGATTTAAAGTTTTCAATCTGATACACTCCCTGGCTTGAAGCAGCCAGAAGCGAATTTCCGGCATTAATAATTGCCCAGCAGGCTGTATTGATTCCGGTGATATTTTCAAATAAATCAGTTTTTTCATTCAGATAATATAATCCCTGATAAGTTGAAACAAACAAATTACCATTAAATCTTTTAAGCCCTGTAACTCCTCCGTCAAGCTTCAATTTATTATCAAAATAAGACAACGGAGAGGGAATTTCAATTACTGAAATACCATTATTTAAAGCTGCCCATAATGCATTATTTTTATCAACAAACAAAGCCTGAACATTATCATTTTGCAATCCTGTTCTTTTATTGATTAATTGTTTTATCTCACCATCAGGATACATAATTATTATCCCGTTTCTTATTGTGCCGAATGCATAAGTTCCATCATTTAAAGCTGCTGCTGAAGTAATTTTATTCTTTTCAAAAAAATTATCAGCTTTTGTAGGGAATTTTTCAATTTTATTTTCTTTCATTTTAAATAATCCCTGGTTTCCGCATGCAATAATTATTTCTTCTTTGCTAACAGGGATCATGGCTTTAATTTCAGAAGCCCCGAAAAAGTGCTCACCTCCTTCAACAATATTAAGTTCCATATCTTCAAAAATCATTAAACCTGCATTTTTAAACTGCAGATAAAATTTATTATTTGAATAGAATGCTGAGATTATTTCATCATCGGTTTTCCATGTATGCAGATTATTATTATTCCATATAAAAACAATGTCATTTGTAATAAAATAAATTTCTTCACCGATTGAATAAATATAGTTTACTTCCGAAAAGTTTTGGTTTTCCTCACTAACTTTCTGATTTAAACTAACAAACCTCATCTGCCCTGTTGAATCAGAATTTAAATATCCAAACTCACCTCTTGCACCAACATAAATAATTCCTTGATTGTCAATTACAAAAGAAGATACTTTTGTGTTGTTTTCAGTAGGAATTATTCGCCAGTAATTTCCATCAAATTGCAAAACTCCAACAAAATTTCCAAAATACATTATTCCCCTTTCATCCTGTTGAACTGCAAAATTTTGTGTATGAGCTTTATATTCTTTAGCATCGTAATTTTTAATAAAAGGCATACCGGTTTCTGATTCAACATCGGTTTGGGCAAATAAAAACTTGATAAAAAGGATAAATAAAATATTCAGTATGATATTTTTCCTTCTTCCTAAAACTAAATTATGTATTAATTTATTCATGATGTTTATTTTCAGAATTATCTTGTGAATAAAATAATTATGTAAAATTTTCAGTAATCTCAGCTGATTTTATTGCCAGATCAATGAGATTAAGTTCGGGAGTTTCTTTAAACTGCTCTGTGTTTTTCAAAATGTTTATCTTTTCAAAAATCAATGTATAATTATTTTTTGTTCTTTCTTTAAGATTTTTAGTAAGTGTTTTCAGTTTTATTGTTTCTCTCTTTTCAAATTTAATTACAGTATCAATATATTTATTCTGGTTTTTGTTAAACAAAACCCATGCTGCACATTCAGCCAAAAGCGGATCGGGATTAACTATGTTTGCGGCAGTTATTTCCGATATTTCCTCCGAATTATAATTTCTAAGTAATTCAATTGCACAGGCTTTTGTCCATCTATTTACCTCAGTATAATCTTTATTTATAATATCTTTTATCCTGTCTAATTTGCTCAGTTTTTCCTGCGGATAATGAAAACTGAATTTATGAATTCGCTCATGCAACGGCATGTCTTCAAACAAAGGTAAAAACAGTTCTTTAATATCCTGCGAAACAGTCATGTCGCATATTTCAAGTGCATAAACTTTTGTTTGATTGTTGCCACCTTCAATATTTTCACGAATATGTTTCATTGTTTTGGAATCATATAATAGCGACAAGAGTAAAAATATTCGTTCTTTTTTTTCGCTAAGTTCATATTGAAGAGCATTATAAAGTCTTTTTGTTTCATTATCTTCACCAATATCAACCAAACTTGCCATAACCCATACTGTATTGTTTGTAACATTTTGAATTGCATCTTTAATAACAGCAACTTCATTTCGAGAAACATGATGTTCAAGCAGGCTTAATGAAAGCAATATCTGATAACGAAGGTCTTTATCAGGAATATCCATTTTGTTCTTTAATAATTTTTTTGCATTCTCGCCGCCAATACTTGTAATCAGGCGAATTATTCGCAGTTGTATGTTTTTATTCTCCGAATTTTTCCAGAAATAGTTTTCCAGTTCATCTAATATTGGTTCACCAATTAATTTTATTGCTGCTTCGGCAGTACTTGCATAAGTTGAAGATGAAAGATTTTCAATGATAAAATGCCATAATTCAATGCGTTTTATTTTTCCTGATGATATTATTGCAGCTTTTTTTACTTCAACGTTTTTATCCTGTAATAATCCGGTTAATATACTAAAAGCTTTATATCTGCCTGAATTTCCAAGAAGTCTTGCTGCTTTTTCTCTGTTTTCTTCTGATTTTGATTTTGATAATTTTTCAAGTTGCTCCAATGAAATGTTTTCGGTTTCTAAAAGATCTTCTTTAACAGATATTAATTGTTTATCTATTGCTTTAACATCTTTAAATAAAATGTCGAGTTTGGGTTTGTTCTTTTCCGGTTCATCGGCAATTTTTTCTTTTTCTTCAGTAAGTAAATATTTAAGCCTGTTCCTGTATTCCTTATACATCCTTAGCGTAATACTTATCCAAATAATTAAAATAATAATAAATATATAACAGTAATGAACAAGATTTAAGAAACTGAAGCTTGTAAGAATAAGAATAAACACACCAACAATCACGGTACCGGCTGCTTTTGGAATTCCTTCAATCTGGCTTTGAAAGGCAAGCCGCTGTTTGGTAGGTATGGGCTGAAAAAGTATTTGAAATGCGGGGTCATAAATTGCTCCCCTGAATGAACGTTCGAGTAGTCGTGCAAATACTATAAAAACAAAAAACAAACCTACCGGTCCATAAATTGTTCCCAAAAATGCTGCCATAACAATACTGAATATCAATGCAATAGGTAAGGATAACAAGCTCGGTTTCAGCCCGTATTTGGTTAACAATTTGCCCGAAACAAATACTTTTAAAGCAAATTCAAACAAAGCCACAAAGCCAAGAAAAATACCAAGAAATCTGGCTACTAATTGCTGATCGTTGTTGAATTCAAATTTAGTCTGATAAAGAAATTTAAAATCAATAAAAAGATAACCGAAAATTGGAAGTAATGCCATCAGAGAAATATAAAGAAAATACGGTTTTTTTATTAAGTTTAAATATTTCCAGCTTGTTTTTTCTTCTTTTTTAACAGCTTTCTCCGTAAGGTTTTGCTTAATGGGTTCAAGCTTATCTTTGAAATTTTTAATTATCAAAATAACAACCACTACGCAAACTATAAGGGAAAATGCAGCAAGAAAAAGCAAATCAGAGGTTTTCATAAACCCTAATAGCAATGGAATTGAAAAATAGCCAATAATGAGTGAAATCACCTCACCTGTGCTGATAAGACCGAAAATTCGTTTTCCCTGCCTGATATTAAATAGTTTGGCTGCAACTCCCCAAAATGTCACTAAACTAATATAAACAATAACCCTTACCCATGTAAACATAAAAAATGCAAGCCAGCCTGTTTCGGCTATGCTTTCTGCAACGCTGATGAACACAACAGATACCGTAATAAATAACAATTTTACTACTAACTGATTGGAAACCGAAAGACGCTTATCAATTAATGAAAGAAGAAGCCATGCAAGATAAACAGCAACTCCTGAAGCAATAAATGAAACCGGAATCATTTTCGGCTCAAAATATGTCAGGAAAATAGCATTGGTAGATGTAAAGAAAAATGCAAGCGATAAACCCATGAAAAATGAATATATCATGAGTAAAAGCACTGCCTTGCCTTCACCTGCCTGTATATTTAACAATTTAAATATGCCGGTTCTTTGTTTCATCAATAAAAAATCTTTTATCTGAATTTTCAAAAATAGGTTCCATCAATTTATCCCTGACTTCTTTTGGAAAACCGCTCTCAAAGTCAAGAGAATTAATCGGGGAAATTTGCCCTTGCTGTTTTCTTTTTAAAACTTCATTTATAATATCCAATGCCATCCAACCGCAAACGGAAGTTACTTTATCATGTAAATTCCTTATGTCTTCAGGATAATTTCCGTTTTTAGTTAAAATATTTATCGGGGGCGACATACCAACTATCTTACCCTTATCAATTTCTTCCGAAACCTGATGAATAGTTAGTCTGGTTTCTGTATCACCTTGTTCCATAATTCCTTCATAAGGTTTTGCTCCGGTTCCGACAAATTTTCTTAAATCAGAAGGATGGTTATTATATATCCCAAAAACCGGATAATTTAAAATCGTTTTATCTAATTTTTGCCCCAGACCACAAACAATAATCAATTCAGGATTCCATTCTTTTAATAATTCTCTAAAAAATTCATTTTTAACTTCGCCTGTATAGCAAGGTATTCCAAACGAAAGTGCAGAATATTTCACTTTATTCACAAGCTCATTTTTTTCTTTTTCAGAATACAGTCGCCAAATCCGTTTTTTTACAGAAATTTTTGCTTTGGGATTTGTTGCATCATCAGTTGCAAAGCCAACAATATTAACTTTTTCAGGATATTTTTTTTCAAATCTTTTTAATGCTTCAATAATGAGAAAGCCTGGGTATGTGCTTCCAAATCCTAAAACTCTTAAACCCTTGTCATTTTTTTCAGGTTTTACAGATTTGTCAGGAATAATCAATTCGCCCCATCGAGATCTTGGGTCTTTGATAGTTTCTACTTTTATATTTTGAAATTCCTGACAATTCAACATAATTATAAATCTTAATGTAAAAAATTCAGTTTAATGTTTGACGTTTGATAAATCAAAATAAAATTTTTAGTTAATGTCATAAAGTATTCTAATCATAAAATTCCTGTCTCTTTGTAAAAATTGTGAAGGATTTGTGTATCCGTCAGCAAGTTTAACACCGGGATCATAATATTTTTTATTAAACAAGTTATTACAAATTAGCTGTAAAGTTAATCCCGGTAAAATATTTTGATAACCTAATGTAGTATTAAAAATAATAACCGAAGGGAAAGTAAAATCATTCAAAGGAACTGTGGTTCCGGGTCCTGTTTTTCTCTCGCCTATATAATTCATCCTCAGGTTAAAATTAAATTTCCCAAAAAATAGTTTATTCAGTCCGGCATTAATTTGATGACTTGCAATGTCTCCTACCCTGTTATCAATTTCACCTGTTTCATCTACAATTTGTTTGGGATCGGTAAAAGTATAATTCAGATAAGCTGAAAAAGTTTTTGATTTATAAGTAATATTTGATTGTAATCCGATTATATTAAACTCACCAATATTAGCATTTTGCACATAAGCAGGATCTTCCGGATAAGGTCTTTTACCTACCACATCTTTTATTCTGGAATTATATAATACAATATCGGCAAAGAAAAATTCATTAATATTCCATGACCCGGCAACCTCAAGATTTTGTATAGTTTCGGTTCCAAGCTTTGGATTTGGAATACGATTACCTGCTGTTGAGAACTTGGTCCAGTTAGAAACATTTTGTATCCCTCTTGAATAGATTGCTTTAAAAATAAATTTTTTCGGGGCATACACTATCGCAACCCTCGGACTGATTTCAGTGCCAAAACCTCCGTTAGTCCTGATTTTATCATAATCTAATCTTGCACCAATAGTAAATTTCAAATTACTCAAAAAGCTGTAAGTAGCCTGCGAATAGAAACCCAAATCAAAAATATTAAATTGATTTCCACCTTCAGCCGGCCCGCTGAACACTCCCGAATCCTGGGGATATTGGTCATTAATAGCCACAAGATAATTACCTTGTAACTGGCTGTTCCTTAATTCAATACCTGTAATAATATCAAAACGGGTGCTTGGCTGATATAAAACTTTTATTTCAGTCCGCAATTGTTTTGACATTTCATAAAGATAAATCTGATTCCATACAGGTTCTCTTTTTTCTACCAAATCTTTCATTCCCCAGTTGTCTCGTGCATAATTTGACACAGCCACTAATCTTGTTGATTCATCAACCTGATGAATTCTATAAGAAATTAAACTTGAGAAATCAATCTTATCATTAATTTGTTTTTCATATTTAGCATAGATATACGAAAGAAACGGAACCCAGGCAGTTATTCCTGTTGCATAAGCATCGGTAAACTGTGTAAGACCACCTTCGCTTTTTTTCCATGTTTGAAAACCCAGCGAAAAATCACCGATATTGAATTTTCCGTTCAGATACCAGGCTTTAGTTTTATTTGAAAAACCAACATGTTCGCCATCAACAACCATATCATAACCTGATTTATCAAGATTCCGGGCAAGTTCGGCACCTTCGGGAGTTAATGCGATTTTTGAAGTATCGGCATTTATGATATAATAAGGGCTTGACCATGGCAGGTTATTATCTTCAATATATTTCTTTGCATTTTGATTTATATTAAGATGATTAAAATAATTTACAGTATCATAAGCCGAAGCATCAAAATCAAATACCGGCTGGCTTGAAATATCCATTTCGTCGGAATAGAAAATTCGTCCTGTTAAAGAAAAAGATATATTGTTTTTTCCGGCTGCAAGTGTTAAATCAAGATATTTAGAATTATACGACCCATAAGCTGCCTGGGCACTAATACCAAAATTTTTATCATCTTTAATTATATCTTTTGGCCCTTTTGTAATTATGTTTATCACTCCTGCAAAAGCATTTGGACCATACATGGTTGATGCAGGCCCATAAATCACTTCCACTCTTTCAATATTTGTAATTGAATATTGACGCGATATATAAGCCCAGTTTGTCCAAAGATCATTGTCTTCAATTCCGTCAATCAGTATCAGGGTTTTTTCAGTGTTATTCTGCCTG
Source organism: Bacteroidota bacterium (assembly GCA_030610255.1). Classification (GTDB taxonomy): domain Bacteria; phylum Bacteroidota; class Bacteroidia; order Bacteroidales; family JADFUO01; genus JADFUO01. The sequence goes on along the minus strand of JAUWSB010000011.1, from coordinate 12,771 downwards.
AATCCCCTTTGGTAAATATTGGCATACTCAGGTCCGAAAAACATTGAAATATCAAATCCGGGAATATCCTTGAGCAATTGTACAATATCAATATAACCTCTTCTGTCGATTTCTTCACGCGTAATTACAATAATTGTTGCAGGCGCTTCCAGTAAATTTTCAGGTTTTTTTGAAACCGAAGTAACCTGCTGAACAGCCCCCATCTCTTTAATTTCATTGATCATTTTAATAAATTTGGGAGGGTCAAACAAGTTGGGTTCAAAATTCGGGTTAATTTTAATTAATGAAAAAGCAGCATCATAAGCACTTGAAAGTGAATCCAAAGCAATATAAGTTTCTGATAATATCCTGTATGCCTGTATCTTTTGTTTTTCATTGAATTCTTTTTCAATACAAGGTTTAAGTAATAAAATGACTTTATTAAAATTGCCTGTTTCATAATTTTTTCTTGCTTCATTTAAAGCTACTTCTCCGCATATTTCCTGTGCTATTATGATCTCTGAAAAAAGAAAACTACTTATAAAAAGAAATACAAATAGTTGATATTTAATTAATTTATTTTTTTTCAAGTGCATAAAAAACAATCTTTTTGATTATTTAGTGTCTGGTCAATAAGCTAAAACTTGTTTGAATCATGGTAACTGTTCACAGTTAGAAATTAGAAATTGGAAATTTATGTTATCATATTTTTGTGCTGTTGATAAACGCATTCAACTTTGGACCAAGCTTTTCAATTAATTCGTAAACTCTTTTCATTTTTTTCTAATTTCTAAACTTGTCCGTATGGATTTCAAATTTCAGCATTCTGTGAACGCTTACGAATCATGGTATATCCTGAACTGTTTTCTCATATTCAATATCCGAACCAATGTATTTATTCCATTCATCCGGCAAAATATTCCTTGAAATTTTATCATAAATATTATTTGTAAGTAAATCCGGTTTAATTATAAATACTCTGACAGTTTTGTCAGCCCCTGCAGATATAAGCCTGTTTCCATCGGGAGTAAAAGTAATATCATACACCCATGAATCGTTATCATCAATAACTATGGGTTGTTCTTCAGGATTATTATAATTCCAAATCCTAATGGTTCCATCGTAACTGCACGAACTTAATGTTTTTCCATCAGAGCTGAATTCAAGTTCATTAACTCTTGAAACGTGTCCTATCAACTCTACAGGTTTGGAATTTTTATCATCCAGCTTCCATAAATTTATTATACCTTTAATATTGCCACTTGCAAGAATTTTCCCATCATTACTGAAAGCTAATGAAAAAACCGGATTACCGGCTGACTGAATTTGTATGGGAGTTTCATTATGATTTTCAAGGTTAAAAATATCTATTTCACCATTTTCAGAACCACATGCTAACTGTTTTGTATGCGGGCAATAACTTAAGGATATTATCTTCGAATCAAATCTTTTAAGAACTGTTGAAGAATTATCCGTTTGATCAAGATGCCACAATCTCAGGATTTTATCCGAACTTCCCGACACAAGTATATTATTGTCAATAAAACAAATTTTATTCACAATTGAAGTATGACCTTCTAGTAATTTTGGAGCAGGATTATTTTGTTTTATATTCCAATATAAAATATTTCCTCCAAATGTGCCGGCTGCAAGTTTGTTTTCACCGGGATTGATGGCTAAACATCTGAAACCGTTTTTTCCATAAGCACCTGAGTTTAGTATTTCCGGTTTTTGCTCAGATTTATTAATATCCCAAACTTTAACAGTACCATCATCACTGCATGAAAATAATTTACTACTGTTTTGGGCAACGGCAACCGACCTAACACCATCTTTATGATCCCTGAAAATTATTTTCGGGTCGGCTATGTTTGCTAAAGCATTATATATGTCAGGGTCGTTTTTGACTCCCTGATTTTCTTTATTAAATTTATATGCCTGCAATGCCAATAAAGCAGGCAGATCGCTTTGAGTTGTTTTTTGGATTTTTGCTGATTGAATAGCCATTGATCTTGCTATTGCCAACAGACGTAACCGCTTTGCATTTTTTTCGGAATTTTCGGCTTTTATTCTTTCCTTTTCTGCAATTTGCTTTTGAGTTACTGCTTCTTTTTGCTGGGTTTCCGCTTCATCTCTTGCATTAACAGCTTCAATGGTTGCCTCATCAGCCTTTTTTTTCTGAACAACTGCTACTTTTCGTTGTTGCTCGGCAATAACTTGTTGTTTTACGGCATATTGTCTTTGTTCTTCTGTAATAATCTTTTGCTGTTCGGCAATTTGCTGTTGCTGCTCGGAAATCTTTTTTTGCATAATTGCTTCTTTTCGCTGCTCCTCTGCTCTTTTACTTTCAAAAATTGCGATTTTTTCTTTTTCAATTGCCTTTTTTCTGCTTGCTTCTGCCTTAAATCTCAAATTCAATGAAATAATAAGAAACAATATTGAAATAATGGAAGCAGCCCCGAGTATTATTGCAAAGTTTTGGGCTCGTTTCAGATTTCTTTTTTGTTGATTTTCTTTTCTTGCAATTTCCAGTTCAAATTCTTTATTACTGTAATCCAGAAAATTTATAGCTCTGTCAAATGCCGGGTCATAACGCATAGCCCATGTTGCATTGGGTTTGTTTTGTTCTCTCCATTTTAAAGCAAGTTGTAGTTCGGGGTTTACCCACAAACCCGATTTTCCTACCTGATACAGTTCAGCCGATTTTGACAGGCGAAGATAAAGCTGGGCTGACCGGCTTTCTTCCTCAACCCATGTTCTTAAACGCACCCAAACCCTCATAATGCTTTCATGCGAAATATCAACTGTTGAATCGGCATTTAAAGTTATATCATAAGGAGGCATTAAAAACGCTCTTCCGGTTTTCCTGAAACTATCAATCACTTTTATGACTTTTTCTTCTTTAGCATCGGCAAGGATACATATTTCACTTAATTGGGTTGGCCTGCGTGTTCCCTTACTGCTTTCGCCGAATTCAGTTAATGCTTTAAAAAGCTTTTCTGCAATATGCTTGCTTTGGGGGTCTTTTAGCTCATTATATATTTCTTCAAGATGGAACGAAAGGGCTTCTTTCATTGTTCCTATAGCTTCATAATCGCTAATATCAATCGGTTGGTTTCCAATACGATTAATTTTCCAGTAATCCCACGTTCTCATTAAAGCATGTTGTAGTATAGGAAGCTGGTCAGGATCATCACCTACATCATCTAATAATCGCCTGACAAGTTGCTTGGTAATTTCAGCTCCGCATACTTTTATAGGTCCGGTTATTGCCGATTTTATTTCATCCATGTTCATTCTGGGAACCAAATAATAACCCTGATTAATCGTTTCGGTTAGTCCTGTGTATTCAGTACAATCATCCAAAAAATCCGTGCGCATGGATAGGACAATATATGCCGGAATTTCTTTATTATTTATTGTATTCAGAATAAGATTTACAAAATCTTTTGCTTCAATTATTGAATGAAAACTCGTTCTGGTTTTTTTAAATCTGAATAATTCCTCAAACTGGTCAATAATAATAATGTATTTACTATTAGTGTTTTTAGTCTGTTCCAGAATAACTTTAGTCAAACCATCCTCTCCCGATTTTAAAACTTTTTCGATTTTTTCTTTTTCAGATGAATTTTTATTTACCGAACTCATATCCGATTCATCCGTTTGGGCAAATGCAGCAGCCATATTACCGATAGGATCGTCGCCGGGCTTAAAAACACAAAGGTTCCATTTAGTTTTACTTTTATCAATCTTGTTTTTTAAAAGAGTTGGAACCAAACCTGCTTTTATTAATGATGACTTACCACAACCTGATGAACCGACAATTGCCAGAAAACTGGTTTTATTTAACTTTAAAATAAGTTCTTTAACCTGCAATTCTCTGCCAAAGAATAAATCATCTTCATGTACTTCATAACTTCGTATTCCGGGAAAAGGATTGATGTGTATGTTTGATTTTGCCATTTTAAACTATTAAATAAACAGTAAATATATATTATTTTTTTTAATAATTTTAATAATTTAAAAAAACCAAATTTAAATAAAAATTTGATTTAATGATTTTTTTTAACTTTGTATAAATCAAAAGATGGAGTAATTTTAAGATAATAGCATGAAAATTCTTTTTAATAAAAAATTCCTCTTGCATAATGTTGACAGTTATGCTGAAGGGGCATATCGTATAAGCGATTTTTCAGACCAGAAAGATATTGAAGCGGAGGGAGAAAAATATTTTTCACTGGTACATGACAAAAAATACATACAGGCAATAAAAGATGCATGTATGCACGGAGATATTGTTGCCGAAGTAGAACTGAATCCTGCATCTTATGAAGCAGCATGCACTGCTGTCGGGTTGAGCATTATGGCATCTGAACAAAACGATTTTGCTGTGATTCGCCCGCCCGGTCATCATGCGGGAAGAATGAGAGCTGCCGGATTTTGTCTTTTCAATAATATTGCTATTGCCACCCAAAAGCTTGTTAACGAAGGCAAAAAAGTCTTTATCCTGGATTTTGACGGACATCATGGCGATGGCACCCAATCAATTTTTTATGATTCCAATAAAGTGTTGTATTGTTCAATGCATCAGCTTTATGCATATCCATTTACAGGAATGCCGGAAGCAACAGGAACCGGAGAAGGAACAGGATTTACAATTAATTACCCATTGGTAGCCGGTAGTGGTGATAAGGAATTTTTTGCAGCTATGGATGAGGCAATTGTAAAGGCAAGGGATTTTAAACCTGATGTAGTTGGTGTTTCTGCCGGTTTTGATGGATATTATAAAGATAATATTCTTGGTTTGAAATATTCTCTGGATGCTTATTTTAAATGCGGACTTAAACTAAGGCGTTCATTTAAAAATATTTTTGCAGTTCTGGAAGGCGGATATCATCCGGATATCAGAAAGTGTGTTGACCGTTTTATTGAAGGTGTAAATAAAGGAGCATTGCCACCAAAAATCAAATATGATCATAATATGTCGGTGGGGTAAGAAGGAAACAAAGATTAACTTATATAAAAAGAGCAAAAACTGGCTTATGTCATAAAAATCCCTGGAATTGATTACTTTATCTGGGCAGAGATATATTTGAAGTAAATTCAGGGATTGTTATTTTTTTAAATAAAAGTTTATAAATAGCAGGTGTCATCCCAACGATCCGCCAGCTGGCGGAAAGGAGGGAACCCCTTCGTCCTGCACTTCTGCTAACAAATTATTTCTGCCTGCGGAATGCAGTTTGATAGGACCAATGACAGGTAAATTTTGACACACCCTGTACATTTTTATTACAGGGCAGACAAGGGGATGATTATATAATGAAATTCGAAACTTGAAATTAGAAATTCGAAAGAAGACCAAATTTCCAATTTCTATTTTCAATATTTCGAGTTTTAAAAAAATGCAAGCAACTGAAAATGTATTAACTACAAAAAAATAAACACATGAAGATTTCCTAGTCTTTCAATCCGGACGTGAATTTTTTTTGAACCATAATAACCAGATAAATGACGTTCCAGCCTTTGTTCAGTATCAAGACTGGTAGAGCCTACATAAAAAGTATCTCTTGAAGGACTATATAAAATGTAACAGTAATACATATATAAAAAGCCGGATAAACCGGCTTTTTAGTTCTGTGGGCCCACCTGGATTCGAACCAGGGACCAATTGATTATGAGTCAACTACTCTAACCAGCTGAGCTATAGGCCCTCTCCGATAATTTCGGAATATTAATTTACCATTTCTGAAAATGGGAATGCAAAATTACATAATTTTGACAAATATTTAAAATTATTTAAAATATTTTTTAATCACTTTAGTAATGCAAGAAATTAAAAACATTATTTTCGACTTTGGGGGCGTAATTTGTAATATTGACCATCATAAAGTAGAAAGAAAATTCAAGGAGCTTGGAATAAAGGATTTTGAAAAAATGTTTTCACATGCTATACAAAATCATTTATTTGAAGACCTTGAAACCAACGTGATTTCACCTTCTGTTTTTCGTGATAAAATACGTAAAATATTAAATAAAAACATTCCCGATTCAATAATTAATGATACATGGAATTCTATTATAGTAAATATTCCGGAAGAAAGAGTTAAGCTGATGGAAGATATTAAACCCAATTACAGAACATTTTTATTAAGCAATTCCAATATAATTCATTATCAGGTTTATCTTAAAGATTTTCAGGAAAAATACGGATATAACTCATTTAACGATATTTTTGAAAAGGCATATTTTTCATTTCAAATCGGGATGCGAAAACCGGATTTGGAGTTTTACAACTTTATCTTAAAAAAACATAATTTAAAACCAGAAGAAACTTTATTTATTGATGATTCTTTTCAAAATATAGCTCCTGCCCAAGAGTTGGGAATCAAAACTTATTATCTGAAACCCGAAGAAGAAATAATAGAATTGTTTGAAAATAATAAACTAAAAAAAGTTGACTAAAAGTCAACTTATCAATAAATGTTTTGTCTATCCAATCAGCATACTAAAGATACCGTGTGAAAATACATTTTTCGAGTAAAAGTCCGCTGAAGCGGACTGAAAGTTGTCCTGTAACTGACTTTAAATCACCATTCTAAAGAATGGTGCTAATCTTATATTTTCAATTTTATTACGTTTTCACACAACCTCAAAAGTATAGTGATAATCTCATAAGTTTCTAACCATTTAACAATTTAACCATTCTCAATATCTCATCAAAAACCGAATAAAGTTCATCCTTGCTTTCAATAGTTACCAATTTAATCCTGAATTGTTTAAAATCCGGATAACCTTTAAAATAACTTCTGTAATGTTTTCGCATTTCAAAAATGCCTCTTCTGTCTCCTTTCCATTCAATTGATTTTTCCAAATGTTTTTTACAGATATTAACTCTTTCGTTTATGTCGGGTTGAGGAAGTATTTTGCCTGTATTCAAATAATGCTTTATTTGTTTAAATATCCATGGATTACCATAACTTCCACGACCAATCATTAAACCATCAACATTATAAGTTTCTTTGAAATGTTTGGCAATTTCAGGACTAAGGATATCGCCATTTCCAAAAACCGGAATTTTCATACGGGGATTTTTCTTAACCTCTCCAATCAATGTCCAGTCTGCTTTACCTTTATACCCCTGCACTTTGGTTCGTGCATGGATACTTATAGCTTTAATTCCAACATCCTGAAGCTTTTCAGCCACCTCAACAATATTTTTACTGTTTTCATCCCAGCCGAGACGGGTTTTAACTGTAACCGGCAGTTTTGTGGATTTCACCACTTCGGATGTAATTGCAAGCATTTTTGGAATGTCTCTGAGCATACCCGCTCCTGCACCTTTTGCAATCACTTTTTTCACAGGGCAACCCCAGTTAATGTCAATAATATCAGGCTTGGCTCGTTCGGCATATTCAGCAGCTTTAACCATTGATTCAACATTATGACCGAAAATCTGAATCCCAATAGGACGCTCCGACTCTGAAAATTCAAGTTTTTTGAGGCTTTTAATAGCATCTCTTATTAATCCCTCGGAGGATATAAACTCAGTGTAAGTAATGTCAGCACCGAAAATTTTGCATAAATAACGGAATGGCGGGTCGCTGACATCCTCCATCGGTGCCAGCAAAATAGGGAATTCACTTATTTCAAGATTTCCAATTTTTACCATGAATATTGCTTTAAAAATATTATTCAACTTTCTTTCACAAAATTACTAATTTTACGCTTTTAAAATAATTACTCCCGATGATAAAGAGTGAACCTTTATTAAAATATTTCCCAACCTATTTAAAGTTATTGAGTTTTGGAATCCTCATTTTGATCTGTTTGCTTTTCACCTTACTAATAGGAATTTTAACTGCTATTCCTTTTTTTGGCACTGGAGTACTTGAAAATATTACAAGTATTGATTATTCTAATCCTGAAACAATAAGTTTATTGAAATATATGCAGATTATAAATCAACTTGGCTTATTTATTTTACCACCTGTTATTTTTGCTTTTCTGGTTAACCGGAATATTCCCGGATATTTGAAATTAAATCAAAAACCTAAATTACTTTTAATAATAATTGGAACCTTTATAATTTTTGCAGCAATGCCTTTTCTTCATTGGTTAAGTAATATTAATGAAATGATAAAATTCCCTGAATTTCTTTCATGGCTTGAAAACTGGATGATTGAGTCGGAAGAACAGGCTGCAGAACTCACCGAAATATTTTTAAATGTTAATACTTTTAATGGTTTTCTTTTTAATATACTAATGATAGCAATAATTCCGGGAATAGGCGAAGAATTATTGTTCAGGGGAGTACTTCTCAGGTTATTTAAAGAATGGACAAAAAATATTCATTGGGCCGTATTTATTTCTGCGGTTTTATTCAGTGCATTTCATTTACAGTTTTACGGTTTTCTTCCCAGATTAATGTTAGGAATTTTACTTGGTTATATGTTTGTCTGGACAGGTTCGATATGGGTGCCAATATTTATTCATTTTATTAACAATGCAGCAGCAGTGATATTTGTTTACATAGTAAATAAAAACAAACTTGACACAAATCTTGAATCGTTTGGTGCAACTGATAACTTATGGCTTATAATCGGAAGTTTTTTATTTGTTGCAGTTTTATTAACCGTTATTTATAAAAAAAGAGGAAATATACAAAATGACATTTCCTCTTATTAACATAAAAAACATTATGAAAAATTATTCTTTTTTAACAACTTTTCTACGTGTTGAGTAGTTAATTTTAAAAGCGCTGGCTTTTCTTAGTTCCTGTTTAACATCAGTAACTACACCCATTTTAGTCTCACCGTTAACTTTTAATGAAGTTGTTAAAAATTTCCTGTCTGCTTCGTCGCGGGCTTCTCTTTCAAGAACAACGAACTCCTGAATATCACTAATAACAGCAAAATAGTCATTAAGTTGAATACGCGATTCGGTACCATAGATTTTTGACTGTATTGGTGGTCCGATATAGATATAGCTTACAAGTGATTTCTTTTCAAGCTTCTGTACTTCGGTAGCTTCCGGAAGTTTTGTTCTAACTATCAATGTAGTTTCCCTCATTACGGTAGTTACCATAAAGAAGAACAAAAGCATAAAAATAATATCAGGCAATGAAGAAGTGCTTATTGCAGGGACTTCTTTTGATACTTGTTTTTTAAATCTTGACATTTTAATTTCCTCCTACATCTTCAGGTTCAGCTTCAGAAACACGTATAGGGACAGCTTTATTGATTGCATCAATATAATCCTCATTAATCAGTTTATCATATTTTCTGCCAAATTTTTGCATTGATAGCCTATCCCGTAATTCTTTAAAAGCAGCAGCTAATTCGTTTTGAACTTGTATATACATATTATATGAAGTTCCCCTGTCATTTTTTAAAGAGATTATTCCTTTGGTTGTATAAACATCACCAATATAATCTATGCTTTTCATAGTAACTTCAGGATATGCTGGGTCATCATGATGAATTGACATAAAATCTATAACATCATTTTTTAACGTTTTAATATTTCCCATCTTTTTATTTACAAGCAAACGATCGCTTTTGCTGACAAGAATATTCATAATATTTCTTTCTTTAATATCAGGAATATCCTGGTTAGGGTCAGGGGGCGGGGGCAGTTGTCTCATGATTCCAGTATCAACATCCATTGTGGTAGTTACAAGGAAGAAGATAAGGAGTAAGAAGGCTATGTCTGCCATTGAACCGGCATTTATTGCTGGAATTTTCCTTGCCATAATTATTTAGATTTAATTTTATTTAAATGCATTAACTATTCCGGTATATATCAGTGACAAAACAGTTATTCCGATAAGAATATACATCATAATCAAACCGGCGCCAATAAATCTTGAAATATTTGCAGTAATATGCATTTTTTCATAAACAACAGCATTTGTTGCATCTGAAGCTAATAAATAGGAAATTCCAAACAGTATAATAAAACCAATCAGTACGAATAAAACCGTTAATCCTTTGCGGGGATTCTTGATAAAAAATGCTATAGGAAAACCTATTAATAATAGTACTGTTATTGCCAGTAATATATAAGCCCAATATATTACTGTATTAGTCATTGATTCTCCCTTTATATAAAATAAAACAAAGAGAATCACTGAAATGGCTAAAATGACATATAAGCTTATTTGTAGTATTTTATTAAATGTATCTGTCATGATAAATTATTTTTTTGATTTATATTTAGTAAGTATATCTATGAAAGAAATAGTACTATCCTCCATGTCATTCACTATGCTGTCAACTTTTGAAATTATATAATTATAAAATACTTGAAGAATAACGGCAACTATCAAACCAAATACAGTTGTCAGAAGTGCCACTTTCATACCTCCGGCAACAATGTTTGCAGAGATATCACCGGCTGCTTCAATATCCTGGAAAGCAACGATCATACCGATTACAGTACCCATGAATCCAAGCATAGGTGCAATTGAGATGAACAATGAAATCCATGATAATCCCTTTTCAAGACGGCCCATCAAGACGCTGCCATAAGAAACAATAGATTTTTCAACAATTTCAATACCTTCATTGTATCTGTCCAATCCCTGATAAAAAATACTGGCAACGGGTCCTTTTGTATCTCTACAAATTTCTTTTGCAGAATCAACACCACCGGTTTCCAAAGCCGATTCAACTTTGTTCAACAATTTTTGATTGTTGGTAGTTGCCAGGTTCAAATAAATAATTCTTTCGATACATAATGCCAAACCGAAAACCAGGGTTAATAATACTATACCCATAAATCTCCAGTCACCCTGAATAAATTGTTCTTTTAATACCTGCTGAAAACCTTGTTCTGCTTCAGGTTCAGGTTCAAGTGTTTCAACAACTGCTGCTACAGCTTCAATCAATGTTGTATCTCCTTCAGTTGCAGTCGTATCAGTTGTTAATTCGGTTTCTGTTACAGTAACATTTTCATCTTGAGCTAAAGCAACATTTGATGCACCGAAAGTTAGCATTCCTGCGATTGTTAAAAAAGCAATTAATTTTTTCATAGTCATGTTTTATTGATTTGTAATAATGAAAATTTTTTATTAATTAATTTTGGATTTTTGATTTAATTCCTGATTGGCAAATATAAAAATTTATTTTATAATCAACTAAATTGTTAAAAAATATTTTTAGAAAAATTTTATAAATACGAGTGCGGAGAGGAAGGGATTCGAACCCCCGGTCCCGCTGTGGCGGGACACACGCTTTCCAAGCGCGCGCCTTAAACCGCTCGGCCACCTCTCCCTGTTTTTTTTTATTTTTTTTAATTAGTGCTTGCCAGAAAACGTCAATTTTTTCGTTACGCTCGTGCAGAAACCAGTCATTTACAAAAGTAAACTCCTTATTTTCTGCACTTCGCAAGCCTCAAACTTGACGTTTTCTGACTAAGCACTCCAAAATATTGAGTTTTCGTGTAAAGACTAATTAAAACGCAAAAATAATAAAACTTGTATATACTACATGCTAATAAAATTTGAAGTTAAATTATTTTAATAACTAATTTTAAACAAATCCATCGCATTCTTAGTGGTGATTTCAGCAACTTTTTTTATTGAAATATTTTTAATTTCAGCTAACTTTTCTGCAATATAACTAATGTATGCACTCTCATTTCTTTTTCCCCTGAAAGGAACAGGAGTTAAATAAGGAGAATCAGTCTCAAGAATTATGTGCTTAAGATCAATTTTCTCAATAACTTTATCAAGACCGGAATTTTTAAAAGTTAAAACCCCGCCTATTCCAAGCATAAATCCTAAATCAATAATTTTATTTGCTTCTTCCAAACTTCCGGTAAAACAATGAAAAACACCGGTCAATTCTGAAGTATTCAAATCTTTAACGATTTTGTAAATTTCTATGAACGAATAACGGGAATGAATAACTACAGGCAGATTGTTTTTTTTGGCAAGATTTATTTGATGCCTGAAAGCAATTTCCTGTTCTTTTGCAAAAGTTTTATCCCAATACAGATCAATCCCGATTTCGCCGATGGCATAAAATTTTCGTTTTTCCAGCCATTGCTCAACGGTTTTTAATTCATCTTTAAAATTTGTTTTAACCGAAGTCGGATGAAGTCCAATCATCGGAAAGCAATTTTCAGGAAACATATCACATAAATTGAGCATGCCCCCAATTGTTGAACTGTCAATATTTGGCAACAACATGTACCTGACATTTTTCTCAATCGCAGTTGTTATTATTTTTTGCCTGTCATGGCTAAATTCTTTTAAATAAAGATGAGCGTGTGTATCTGTTAAAATCATGCTGCAAATTTATGTGGTTATTTTAAAATTTACTTATTTCTCAGTAAATTGTTTTAACAATTCATCTTTTTTGTTAAAATAAATATCTTATTTTTGTGGAAATACCTTAAATATACTTTTGAAAAAAATCCTCATAATACGCTTCAGTTCTATCGGTGATATTGTTTTAACAACACCTGTAATCCGTTGTTTAAAGCAGCAGTTGAAAGATTCCGAGATTCATTTTCTTACGAAAGAACAGTTTGTTCCAATAGTTAAAGCCAATCCATACATTGATAAAGTTCATTTTATAAAAAACGATTTAAAACAAATTTTACTCCAGTTAAAAAGCGAAAATTTTAATTTTATTGTTGACCTTCATAAGAATTTCCGTTCGGTTTTTGTTAAATTAAAACTAAGGAAACCTTCCAAAACTTTTAATAAACTGAATATTAAAAAATGGTTATTGGTAAACTTTAAAATAAATCTTTTACCCGAAATACATATTGTTGACAGGTACT
>JAUWSB010000193.1 GCA_030610255.1 Bacteroidota bacterium | reverse complement strand
TTAACGATTTTAGATTTATCTCCATCAACAAACGAATTTGAACTTTGATATTCGTTATTCATTTTAGTTTTTAATCTCTAAATATCAATACTTCGACATTCGACATTCGTTAATCGATATTCGTTATTCTTTTTTTCTTTTTGCATTGAATATTGATACTTCGACAAACTCAGTACAGATTTTAGATTTTCAACCCAACTACTCTCTACTTTTGTCTTCCCGATTTAATCGGTTTATTTTCTACTCATTTGAAAATAGTTAGTCCTTAGTGTATCCCTAATGGTAAAAAAAGCCTATTTCAACCCTTGATTCGCATTAATAAGATTCCTCCGAAATTATTTCACCAAATTCATAAGTGATCACTTTTTGCAAGCTTCCGTCATCATACCACCAACGCTCTTTGCCATCTTTTACATTATCAATATAATTAATTTCTCTTTTAAGTTGCCCGTTAGAGTACCAGGCTTTTTGTTTGCCTGTTCCTTTATGAAAATTTGCAGAACCTACAACTTTACCATTAAAATCATAATAATACCATAATCCGTCAAACTTGCCCTTATAATACGAACCTTCAATTTGAAGTTCACCAATGGGATGCCATTTTTTATAACTGCCATGCAAAGTGTCATTAACATAGTTTTCCTCTGCAATTTTTTTTCCTGATACATTCCATTCTATAGAAGTTCCGTTTAGCATATTGTTTAAGTAATTAGCCTCGGATTGTTTAACTCCGTTATCATACCACCTGATTGTCAAACCATTTAAAATATTATCTTTATAATTTGATTCCAATTGTTTTTTCCCGTTTTCATACCACCAAACAGCAATACCATCAATTTTTCCTCTTTTGTATGGTATTTCAGACTTTTTATTTCCGTTTTCCCAATAATTTATCTTTTTCTTATTACAACTGCTAATAAGTAAAATTAACGGGATATAAATAAAAATAATTAAATAAATTTTTCCGGTCATTTTTTTTATATTAATTAGTGCTTGTCCATAAAGTCAAAGATTTTCATAAATGAAGCACCAAAACTTGTCAGTATGGATAACAAATTTCAAATAACAAAACTTGTCCGTATGAAGCGAAGCAAATCCGTATGGATGGATAAATTCCAAATATCAATGACCAAAGGTTTAAAACAGCTTTGAAATTGTTTTGGTCATTGAATTTTGAAAATTGGAATTTATTTGAAATTTGGTGCTTATAATTTGTTATTTTTGATATTTATTCAAACTATCGGAATTTATAAATACTGACACTAATTAAATGCCGGATTTGGGAGTTTCTTTTGTTTATAATCCTCATATTTATAAATATTCCAATAAGTATTTTCATATCCATTGTTAGGTGAATTTCTTTCAAAATTTAATTTAGTATGTAATAAACCCGGATAAAAATATGGCAGGCAATTATCAAAATCTTTTCCAAATTTCATTAATGCACTTAAAAAATAAAATGCGATATCAAATCCTTCAAAAGCATATTGCTGTGGTTCTGTTCTATATTTTGACCGAAATTCCAAAACAAAGATTTTAGTAATATCTTCATAATAATTGATGTAAGTTGGAGAAAACACATGTAGTTTTAAATTTATGAATAGCCCGGCTTCAATATCATTGAATTTATCCCACACAGGCAAACCAATTACTTTAATATCAAAAGTATCTCTCAGTACTTTTAACTTTGTAAGGAAATCCAAAACAAATACCTTATCATTTGTAAAAGTTAAAATTATATTTTCACGGGCAATCGAAGCATTATTAATAACACCATATATACTGTCGCGATCATAAATTACTTCGGTTATATAATTCCTGAACCTTGTACTATCGTCTAATGAATTTTCCAGTTGATCCCTAAAAATAACATTTTCTTCAACCTGAACATTTTCCATTAATTCACCTACAACCAAAGCAGTATCATTTTCCGAACATTCTATTAAAATATTATAAAGTAATGCATTAGGTATTAACACGTTTTCGTTCATGACATTTTTTAACGCTTTTTCAAAACGGTTAATTTCCTTGCTTCCACGGTATTTATTATGGCGGGCAAAAATTATTTTTGCATCAGGATAGTATTCTTTTATAAATTCTGCTACCTGTTCTACCTGAGCATTTAATGATGGATTAACTTTATAAACATGAGGATTGTTATACAAGATTTCATTCCTGCTTGATAAGGGATTTACAATGTTTATATTAAAAATTTTAGCAAAATTTGATGCCAAAGCAAAACTTTTGCTGTATAAAGGTCCGATAATCAGGTCCATAGTGCTTAATTCGGGTTGTTGCAGAACTTTAATAGTTTTAGTAATATTTTGATCAACATCATAAACAAACAAGCGTAATTTTAATCCTGATTCTTTTAATGAATCAACTGCCAACATAAATCCTTCATAAAACTGGATGAAATTAAATGATTTAGCTGATAAAATATCATCAATTTCAAAAGGTTCTTCAATAATTAAACTATCAGCTTCTTCAAGATAAAACGGAAGCATAAGGGCAACATTATAGGTTTTTTCAATGTTTTTAAATGCTTCGTTACACCTTATACTATCTATATTCAGCAGTTTTTCTTTTTTAATAAAATCTCCGGGCAAAGTATCGGATAAGGCTTCAGAATCCAAAATAATTTCTTCAACCGGGATTTTTAATATCTGCCCTTTTCTTAATTTATAATCAATGAGAGGATTTATTTCAAGGATTTTCATAACATCTAAGTCATACTTTTTTGCACTCCGGTTTACATTTGATCTTTTTTGAATCGTATGACTGATGAAACCCTTATCGGATTTTTTTTTTGGAATTTTTATAATCTGTCCGATCTTCAGTTTTTCAGACAAACCCGGATTAATAATTTTCAAACTATCTATACTGATTTTATATGTTAAGGCAATTCTGTATAGATTCTCTCCCTTTTTTACAATATGATTTATATACTCATCATCACTGATATCCTGAGGTTTTTGATCAGATACAGGAGGTTTTTGAGGTTTTATTTTAGGTTTCTCGTAAGTTTTTACAGGTTTGGATTCCTTAATAATCACTGGAATTTTTACATATTCACCTTCTTTCATTGGCTCAACAACATCAGGATTAGCCATTTTTAAATTATTAACTGATACCATATATATATCAGCAACATCTTTAAATCTTTCACCTCGCTTTGCTACATGATAAAAAAATTCAAAATCTTTCCTGCTTAATGTTTTTGATATTTCCGATTCACGGCTAACCAAAGGTATCTTTAAAATCTGATTAATTATTATCCCTGATTTTGCATCTGGATTTTCATAAATAATATCGTCAATGGGAACATTGTATACTTTTGAAATAGAATATAATGTCTGCCCCTTTTCTACCTTGTGCATATAATAATCTTTTCCATTAATGCTTTTAATAACAGTGGTTTTTGTAACCGGAACATTTTCCTGGGCATAAATCAGGTTTCCGATAAAAAAGCTAAAAACAATTAACAGAAAAATATTTTTTCTCACGTTATATTATTTTTTTTGAATTACAAAAAAACAAGCAACTAATCAGTTTATTATTCAATTCCTATTCTCTCACGATAGCTATCGTGATTGAGGATAGATTTTAAAAATGGTATCCATACGGACACCCTTTGGTCGTAAGGGAATAAGGGTATAAAGGTATAAGGGATAAATGTATAAAGGTACTCCCCTTATTTCCCCTATTTCCTTTATTGCCCTATTTCCCTTATTTCCCAATTCAATAATAATATTTACAAAGAAATTTTCATTGTTAATTTAATACTGATTAGCTACAAAAATTATTATTATTAACGAATTATATAATTTATAAATTGTTTATTCCCATTCAATAGTAGCCGGCGGTTTTGAGCTTATATCATAAACTACCCTGTTCACACCTTTCACTTTATTAATAATATCACTTGAAATCTTAGCCAGAAAGTCATAAGGAAGGTGCGACCAGTCGGCAGTCATACCATCAGTTGAACCTACCGCCCTCAAAGCTACAACATTTTCATAAGTTCTTTCATCACCCATCACACCTACTGACTGAACAGGTAGTAAAATTGCTGCTGCCTGCCATACTTTATCATATAAGCCATATTTTTTCAAACCTTCAATATATAAAAAATCCACATCCTGCAAGATACGAACTTTCTCTCTGGTTACTTCACCTAAAACCCTTATTCCCATACCGGGACCAGGAAAAGGATGCCTGCCAAGTATCTCGGGCGGCATAGCAAGTGCTTTTCCAATTCTTCTGACTTCATCCTTAAATAAAGAATTTAATGGCTCAATAACTTTAAGATTCATAAAATCGGGTAACCCACCTACATTGTGATGGGATTTTATTGTTGCAGATGGTCCGTTAACCGAAAT
>JAUWSB010000044.1 GCA_030610255.1 Bacteroidota bacterium | reverse complement strand
TTGTTGAAATAAGTATCGTAAAAATTTCTACTGACGGCACATCAAAAATCAAAACACAACGGATAAATCCGACAATTCCGATTTCAGACGAAGCATTTTCAATACACGGCATCACTAATGAAGACGTAAAAAACGAACCTACATTTGCCGAATTTGCAAATGAATTGAATCAATTTCTTGCCAATTGCGACCTTGGCGGATATAATTCCAATAAATTTGACATCCCTTTGCTGGTTGAGGAATTTCTTAGAGCCGGCATTGACTTTGAACTGAAAGGAAGAAGACTTGTTGATGTTCAAAACATTTTCCATAAAATGGAACCTCGCAATCTAAGTGCTGCATATAAATTTTATTGCAGTAAAGAACTGGTAAATGCACACAGTGCCGAAGCCGATACACTGGCAACTTATGAAATACTAAAAGCCCAGTTGGATAAATATGATGGTGTGGAATTTAAAGATAATTACGGAAAAATCTCTACCCCTATAGTCAACGATGTTCAGACTTTACATAATTTCTCGTATAATTCAAGAAGTGTGGATTTGGTTGGGCATATTGTTTACAATAATAAGAAAATTGAAGTATTTAATTTTGGAAAACATAAAGGAAAATCCGTTGAAGAAATTTTTGCAAAAGAGCCTTCATATTACGATTGGATGATGAAAAGCGAATTTCCTTTATCAACTAAAAAAGTTATTACAGCTATAAAATTACGAGGTTTCAATAAATGATTAATGTAACTGAGAGTATTGAGAGCATTAGTCTTCAGTCCTCAGTCCTCAGTGGTTTAGCCCCCATAAAACTGGACTAAATTAGTTATTGGTTAAAAATACATTAAAATTTTTAAAGCCAATTATCGTCTAATGCCGACTGCCGATTGCCGACTGCCGACGACTGAAAGGAGTCCGTATGGACTGCTTACTTTTTATTAACTATCACTTAAAAACAATATCTTCAATCACTTCTTCTTTAGCTTCCTTATTTAACGCCTTAATGATTTTTTGCCTTGCATACGACAGTTCATTTCGCAAAGCCGCAGAATCGAGTTTGACAAATAACACCTTCTTTTTGATATATAAATTTTTAGTATGCTTGTTTATTAATTTACCTACAACTTTTTCCCATGAATCAATCAAACGCACCTCTTTTAATTTATCACCTAATTTATACGATTCAAGCAATTCATTAATAACTTCTTTTAAGGTTTGGTCGTTTGATTTTTTCATTATTTTTATGTTATTTCAAGAGCTTTACCTTCCCTAATTTCAAAAATCTTATGGTCAATTTTAATTGTATTAAAAACCCTATCAATCCGCTGATGTTGAGTGTCGGTAATAAAAACTTGTCCGAAATTGTTCTCGCTTACCAGTTTAATCAACTGCTCCACTCTTGAGTCATCAAGTTTATCAAAAATATCATCAAACAATAAAACAGGTTTAAATCCCTTGATATTTTTTGTATATTCAAATTGAGCCAATTTTATTGCGATTACAAAAGATTTTTGCTGCCCTTGTGACCCGAATTTTTTTATAGGATAGCCTAAAATCTTAAAATCCAGATCATCTTTATGAATCCCTACTGTTGAATACCTGAACATCCTGTCCTTTTCAAGCGACTCATTCAGTAATTTTTTAAAATTTTTATTTGTTAATTGCGATTCATAGGAAACTGTAACCACCTCTTTCCCTAAAGATATGAACTCAAAATAATGTTGAAAGATCGGAGCAAATTCTGTTAAAAAGTTTCTTCGTTTTTCATGTATCCTGTTTCCCAATTTTATCATTTGCTCATTCCAGATATCAAGAACAGCATTATCAAAATAGCGGTTTTCAGCAAATTTTTTCAATAAGGCATTTCGTTGAGTAAGAACTTTATTATAATTTAAAAGGTCATCTAAATAGAATTTATCAAATTGCGAAATTACACCGTCAATATATTTTCTACGTATTTCGCTTCCGTCATTAATCAAATCGCGATCGTAAGGTGAGATCATTACCAAAGGAAATTGCCCGATATGATCTGCAAGACGGCTGTATTCTTTTTTATTCAGTTTAAACTGCTTTCGTGAGTTGTGCTTTTGAATGCAAGTGATCAAATCTTTTTTTTCACCGTTCCTGACATAGTTACCATGGATAGCAAAAAACGGCAGATGAAACAGAATATTTTGTGTATCAATGGGATTAAAATAGCTTTTACAGAACGACAAATAATAGATGGCATCAAGAATATTTGTTTTTCCTGCGCCATTATCCCCGATAAAACAATTTATTTTTTCAGAAAAACTAAATTCTGCTTCGGAGTAATTTTTAAAATTTGTTAAAGTAAGTTTCTTTAAAAACATTTTGATATTTCTTCCATTAGCCAAAAAGGCGTTGATGTTGCACCGCAAATTCCAACTGTATTAAAACCTTTAAACCATTCTTTTTTAATATCTGCAACTTCCGAGACAAAAAACGAATTCGGATTTGCCTCTTTGCAAACTTTATAAAGAAATTCCCCATTAGAGCTTTTTTTATCGCTGACAAAAATTATCACATCATTATTTTGCGAAAATTCTTTTAGTTTAGGAGCCCGGTTGGCAACTTGCCCGCAAATAGAATCAACAGTTATAAAATCAATCTGTTTTCCATCATTTGCCGATTTCATGCGATTTTGAATATTACTGCTGATTTTTTTAAACTCCATAACACTTTTTGTTGTTTGAGCATAAAGTCTTACAGGTTTTGTAAAATCAATTTTATCAATGTTTTCACTTGATTCAACAATAATAGCTTTATATTCTGTTTGTCCTGCTAATCCGATAACTTCAGGATGGTCTTTTTTTCCGTAAATTACTATCTGCCCTCCTGCAATTTGCATTTTCTCAAAATTATCTTTTATTTTATTTTGAAGTTTTTTAACGACAACACATGAGGTATCAATCAATTCAATATTATTCTTTTTAGCAATTTCATAAGTTACAGGCGGTTCGCCGTGTGCTCTTATTAATACCTTGCAATTTTTCAGATTTTTAAACTTGTCATAATCAATAATTTCCAATCCTTTTGTTTTTAAACGAGCCACTTCAATAGTATTATGAACAATATCACCGAGACAGTACAAATGTCCTGATTTTTCCAATTCCTCATCAGCAGCTTTAATAGCATTAACTACACCAAAGCAAAACCCCGAACCGGTATCAATAGTAACTTTCATTTATAAAGTAAATTATTCGAGCAGTAAAATTAATAAAAAATAGTCAAGCTGCTAAATTTATAATTGGAAAAATTCAAAGTGCAAAATGCAAAATTCCATCCGCTTAGCAGTTCAAAACTGCTTAGCGTATTTATCTAATATAACCCTTAACCTGGAATATGGAATTTTATTTTCTTGAAACAAAATCGGATAAGCAGGTAGTAATTGTAATATAGTTTGGAGAGCCGACCAGATGATAAGCAGAACGTGAATAACTAAAATGGAACTTTGATATTCGCAAACCTAAGCCCCACGAAAATCCAACTGTTGAAAGTTTTGAATCAACTTTTAGCTCTTGACGTCTTTGATAATTATAACCAAATCTTACATTAAAATTTTTCGTTATATAAATTTCTCCCCCGATAACAATATGACGCATTAGTTTATCACCAAATTCCCCAAACCCGCTTTTTTTATTCGGCTCACCTGTTATAGGGTCTGTTCCTTCTGATGGATTATACGGATCTACATAAGTTAAATCCCATTTTTCAAGATGAGTTATAAGAATAGAATATCTGAAAGGCAAATGTTTTAACCGCTTTGACAAGCCCAATTGCAATTCAAAAGGCAGTGGTTCCGAGTTTCCGCTTCTGTATGATTTAAGTTGCAATCCGATATTTCTTGCAATAAATGAAATAGTAAATTGTTTTTTTGAAATATGATAAGATCCTGCCACGTCAACGGCTATTCCAAATGATGTATAACTTTCTAATGCAGAATAAATCATTTTAATGTTAGCTCCGATAGAAAAAGCCGAATCAAGCTCCCTTCCCCAGCCCACATTCAATGCATATTCAGATGCTTTGAAATTGCCATATTTTTGTCCGGTTTCATCAGCTAAAGTAAATTTACCATAATCAATAAATTGCATAGTCCCGACAAAACTTCCAATCTTGGGAAATGTTCTTGAATAAGCTGCAAAACCGTAATTAATATCTGAAAAATAATCAACAAAGCTTAATGCAAGATGATTATGCATTTCTTTTGTTATAAGCGAAGGATTAGCAAGAGCTAAGGTTATATCATTATCTTTTATTGCTAAAAAATCACCTCCCAAAGCTGCTACTCTTGCCGAGTTAGGCATATTCAAAAATTCATAAGTGTTATCGCCGCCAATCTGGGAATATGATAAATTATTGGAAAAGAAAATTATTAAAAATAAAAATAATGGTAAAATCAATGACTTTTTCACAGACAATATTTTTGTTATGATTTTTAAACTGGTACTTAGCAAGAATGCAAAATTATTAAACCATAAATTGCCTTAAACCAGTTAGTAATTTAATTCTATATTAGTAAAGTTTATGCGTTTAAGTATTAACTTAAGAAAGTTTTAAATGGATTACTTGATAAGAAACGTTAGCTGTTTGAAAATATTATTATTTACAGAAAAAATATTAATCAACTTTCTGCACTCTGCCCGAACCTTTAACTCTTGTTTTAATATTTGGAGAGCCTTTGTAATTAACATCACCGCTTCCTGAAATTACAATATCAAGTTCGTCATGAACAGTAACTTTACAATCCCCCGAACCATCTAATCTAATATTAGATTTATAAGCAACTAAATCATAGGCTTTTAAATCGCCTGAGCCTTCAATCTTAACTTTATGTTTTTTAGTTGAACCTGATAATTTTATTTGTCCCGAACCATCAATATCAGAATATATTGAATTGGCAATAACATCCAGAATAATATCTCCTGAACCATCAACAAATAATTTCAATTCCTGAACATTAAATTTGTTTGTACCTTTAACAGTTCCGGAGCCATCAACCTCAATTTCCGATAGTTCGGGCATAGAAATATAAATATTAATATCATCAACATTTATCACACAATTGGCTTTAAAATCAATTTCTAAAGTTTTGCCGGAAACCTTAGTTTTAATAATATCAAGAATATTCCTTTGAGCTTCAATTTTTACCAAATATCCTGTATCCTGTGTTAGAAAAACATCAGCAGAAATATCCAGATCAATCTCTGTGAAATTGGTTACATCCCTGTATTCCGATTCTATTGGTTCTTCGCCTTTTATGCAGTCACAGGCGTTCAGGATTAATATCAATCCTGCAAATAAAACATTGAGTAAAAAAATCTTGTTCTTTTTCATGATTTGTAAATATTTGGGTTAAACATTTCTTTAATTATTTAGTTTTTTCAGTCATCAGTCCTCAGTCTTCAGCCTATTATTAATCGCCGACTGCCGACTATCGACTGCCGACTGCAAACTGCCGATCAAACATCAAACATCAAACGTCAAACGCTTGCCCCGTAAGGAAGTTTACCCTGTGAAATGCGAAGCAATATTTAACAGGGCATGACTGTATCGGGGTCAAACATCATAATCTACGTCATCAATCCTCTGCCGGTCTTGTTAATTAATTTTTTTTTATTTAAATCTACGATGAGTTTATCAAGTATTCCGTTTACAAAAATTTTACTTTTTGGTGTGCTGAAAAGTTTTGATAACTCAATATATTCGTTCATTGTAACTTTTACGGGAATATTAGGAAATTCAAGTAATTCAGCCAAAGCCATTTTGATTAGTATAATGTCCATAACTGCAATACGGTCAAGCTCCCAGTTTTTCGTTTTTTTATCAATTAATTGTTCATATTCCCGGCTATGAATAATAGTTTTTCTGAATAATTCAATAATAAATTTACGGTCTTCATTACCATCTTTATCTGATGTTTTATAAATTGACGGCAACGGAATAAATTCATCCCAGTCTTCTTGAAATAATTTGATTGTTTTTATTATCAGCATTGTTACAGCATAATAATCATCTACCCAGTAAATACTTCTATCCTCATAAAAATTTTTCAGAACTTCATTCTCCGAAATTTCCTTTTTCATCAACTTTATAACAATTTCCTTATCAGCATTGTATGAGTTATCGGATGAACTCATATAATCTTTATATTTATTACTTTCACTGATTTTTAAAAAAGTCTTCCTGATAAGATTTTTTTCATCCGACCAAAAAATTTTCAAGTCATCGATTTTTTTTAATAAATCTTTATTTTCTGATAATTGTTTAAGAAACTTGTTATTAATAAATTTTGTATTGGGGTTAAGGTCGCTTTCGGTGGGAAGAAATTTATTTTTTGCTTCTTTAATTCTTTTTTCAGCAAATTCAAAAATTTCAAGAATGAACGATAGCTGGAAGATATAAAGCTCATACAGTTTTTCAATGCTTTTTAAAAGCTGCTTTTCAGCAATATCAATTCTGTTTTCCTTTGATTGAAAAAAAGCGTATAGAGCCTGTAAAACCTTAATACGTAGTTGCCTTCTGCTTAACATAAATATGTTTATGAGCTGAATTAGATTATATAATTTTTTTACAAATATAAATTAATTTATTATTTTATTACTTTTGAAAATTATTTTCGGCTATATTTAGAGACTGTTTAAAAATTATCCATTACGTTTATTATGCGTCTTTTTTCGCCATATTTTAGCAATTTGTCGTTAAATACAATGTTGTATTCGCCTCCAAAATGCTTCATCTGACAAAAAAATACACTATAATAATTCATAAAAATAAAATTTAAACAGTCTCTTACTTTAACATAATTTAACACAATAACAACAAGACTTTTGTATATTCGCCGTTAATTACTATTATTTAGTGTCAGTCTATTAAGTCAGATAGTTTAAACCTGCCCGTTCGTTCAGGCGGGTAAATGTTAAAAATAACAAATGACAAGCACCAAATTTCAAATAAATTCCAATTTTCAAAATTCAATTACCAAAACAATTTCAAAGCTGTTTTGAACCTTTGGTCATTGATATTTGGAATTTATTTGATATTTGTAATTTGATATTTGTAATTTGATATTTGTAATTTCCAGTTTATCTGGGTTAAGTGCTTATTCCTAGGCATCTACTAAATTTATAAATAATTATTTAAAAAAATTAATATGCTTTTATTATTTATTTTACTACCACTGTCATTTACCATTCCAACAATTTTCGCCTGGCAATTATTTGAAAAAGCAGGAGTTGACGGATGGAAAACACTGATACCATTTTACAATCTATATGTTTGGCTGAAAATAATTAAAAAACCATTATGGTGGTATATTTTTTTACTTATACCATTCATTAATGTGTTTGTTTATATGCTGATGATAGTTGAGATGCTGAAATGTTACAATAAGTTTGGATTGGGAGAACAGGCAATCGGGGTGATTTTTCCTTTTATTTATCTGCCTTATCTTGGATTTTCTGCCAAAGCAAAATACCTTGATCCTGAAAAACGACCTAAAGTCAAAAAATCATTTATCAGGGAATGGGTTGATGCCATTATTTTCGCAGTTATTGCAGCTACAATTATTCGCATTTTCCTGTTAGAAGCATATACCATTCCAACATCATCAATGGAAAAATCCCTATTGGTTGGAGATTTTCTTTTTGTAAGCAAGATCAGCTACGGACCAAAATTACCAAATACTCCTATTGCATTTCCGTTTGTTCATCACACTCTTCCATTAACAAAGACAACCAAATCATATTTAGAATGGATTAAACTGCCTGATTTCCGTTTCCCGGGTTTTTCTAAAATTGAACGTAACGACGCTGTAGTATTTAATTACCCTGATGGAGATACGGTTTCATTAAAATTTCAAAGCAATGTAAGCTATTATTCTTTAGTAAATGAATATGGCAGAAACAGGGTTTGGAACGATAAAAGAAATTTCGGCGATATTGTTGCCCGCCCTGTTGATAAAAGAGAAAATTATATAAAACGCTGTATTGCTCTTCCGGGCGACACACTTGAAATTATTGACCAGAAAGTTTTTATTAATGGAAAACCGTCTGAAAACCCGGGTATTAAACAATACAATTATTTTGTAAGAACAGACGGAACACGGATAAATCCAAAAATCCTTGAAAAACTGGATATCACAGAAAAAATAATTACCGGTAATAGCAGGGAATATATTTTTACACTTACTGATAAAGCAGCTGAAAAACTTAAAGGTTTTGCAAATGTTAAAGAAGTTTTGAAAATTATTAAACCAAAAGGTAAATGGGATCCGAATATTTTCCCACACGATTCAGTTTATAAGTGGAATGTGGATAATTTCGGACCGCTTATTATACCAAAATCAGGAGTTACAATACCAATAAACACAAAAAATATATCGTTGTATGATAGAATAATTCATGCTTACGAATTGAACGACCTTGAGATTAAAGATGATAAAATATTTATTAATGGTAAAGAAAGCGACTCATATACATTTAAAATGAATTATTATTGGATGATGGGAGATAACAGGCATAACTCAGCCGATTCAAGGGTTTGGGGATTTGTCCCTGAAAACCATGTTGTTGGAAAAGCAGTATTTGTATGGCTCTCACTCGACCCAAACAAATCATTATTTAACGGAAAAATCAGATGGAATAAATTGTTCAGGATAATTAATTAGGTGTTTAGGCGATAAAGTTTACTCCCAAGTACATGGGATTGGCTATGTTGAAAATTTGTTGCGAGTTGCGTGTTGCGAGTTACAGGT
Source organism: Bacteroidota bacterium (assembly GCA_030610255.1). Lineage (GTDB taxonomy): Bacteria > Bacteroidota > Bacteroidia > Bacteroidales > JADFUO01 > JADFUO01. Next base: position 6,007 of record JAUWSB010000044.1, on the reverse strand, counting down.
TTCAGAGTTCTTGCAAGTTGCAACTCGGAACTTGCAACAGCTAATTAATTAACTCCTTACAGAGTACTCTGGACTTTATCTTATAACTTGTTAAAAAAATATCTTAAAATCTTAATGTATCGAATTATAAATAATTATTCTATAAACAAAATCAAAAAATCATGAAAAAAGTTATTCAATTAATTTTAATTGCAACAACATTTGTTTTTGCATTTACAAATGTATCTTTTGCCGGTAAAAAACCATTTAAGGGGGTCATTACTTATAAAATCACTTTCCCAAACAGTGAATTTGACCAGGCAACTTTGGCAATGATGCCGAAAGTTATGACTGTAACAATTAAAGGTAACATGTCGAAAACTTCAATGAATATGGGCATGGGCACGCAATCTACAATTTTTAACGGTGATAATAAAACCGCTATTATTTTAATAGATATGATGGGACAAAAATATGCATTAAAAACTTCCAGAGAAGATATTGATAATGAAATTGCCGATCAACCCAAACCGATTGTGAAATATCTGGATGAAACAAAAGAAATTGCAGGCTATAAATGCAAAAAGGCTGAAATTATTTTTAAAAACGATGACGATAATGAAGTAACTTTCATTGTTTATTATACAGATGAACTGGGCGGAAAAAGATTAAATTCAGGTCAGGCATTATTTTCCGAAATTGATGGGGTATTGCTTGAATACGAAATTGATGCTAAAGGAATGGCTATGAAATTTGAAGCAACCTCAGTTGAAAAGAAAACTGTTTCGGATAAAGAATTTGAAATTCCTGAAGGTTTTAAAATCACTACAAAGGATGAACTGGAAAGCATGTTTGGTGGATAAAAATTATGTATTGTACCATAAACCTAAAATAAAACATTTTTTTGTATGAAAATTGAATATAATAACCTTTATACCCATTTTGTTTTCACAACATTATCAACAAAACTTAGAAAAAAATAAGGTGTTGTTTAAGGATTGCTGCATATTTCCAAAACCTTATTTTTACAAAAACCTTAAACCTTAGTAGTAAAACATTATGAGCATCTCACGAACCTTATTAACCTTATTTTAGATATAATGAAATATATTTTATTCCCCAGCACATCAAAATATTATTTAGCCCTTAGATTTATTATGGGACAGATTAAATAATTTTGTAATTTTGTAAATTCAACAATTTTACATTTAAAATAAATGTTACGAAAAGCAAATAAATTTAGAAACGAAGCTGCAAATCAGGATACATCCAGGCTCAAAAAAAAGAAAAGCCGGAAAAAATCAAAAAAATCTTCTTTTTCATCTCCTAAAAAAGAAAAGTTTATAAAAATTTTAGGTTTCTTTTTTATTTTGCTGTCGGTTTATTTATTATTGTCTTTTACTTCATATTTTTTTTCATGGTGGATTGACTTTGACAAAATTTCAAAACTTGCTTTTTCAGACCTTTCCGGAAAGATTGAAATCCAAAACTGGATGGGCTTCGCTGGAGCTTATTTATCAGATATACTCATCAAAAAATGTTTCGGAATAGCATCCTATTTATTTATCCTGATTTTCTTTATTATTGGTGTAAAGTTATTTTTAAATATCAAACTGCTATCCATCGGAAAAACTTTCAGATACTCGTTTATTGCTATTATATGGTTTTCAGTTGCACTTGGATTTATTTTCAAAAACACCGATTATTTAATATTAGGAGGTATTTTCGGTTATCAGTCAAATATTTGGCTTGAAGGAATTATTGGTAATATAGGAACAGGCATTCTGCTGTTATTTATTTTGATGAGCTTTTTTACAATTGTGTATAACTTCCCTTTTACATTATTTAAATCCAAACCTAAAGTTGCTGGAGATAAAGGAGATATTAACAATAAAATTAAAAATAATTATGAAAAATACGACAAATACAACACTGTTGAATTTTCTGTAACCGAAGATGATAATTTAATAAATAAGGATTTTAAAGATGAAGAAAAAGATTTGAATATTGAAGATACTGTTAAGGAAAGCAAACCCGAAGCAGAAACCACAAAAGGTGAAGATATTGAACTGACAATTGAAAATCCAACTCCATCAAATAACGGAGATATTACAAGCACAACAGAACATAAAACTATTGATACCGAGTTTGATCCGAAATTAGATTTACCACATTACAAATTTCCCACTCTTGAACTTCTGGATGATTATGGCGACGGAATAATAAATGTTAAACAAGAAGAACTTGAACAAAATAAAAACCGCATTGTTGAAACCCTTGATCATTATTCAATAAAAATTGATAAGATCAAAGCCACGATTGGTCCTGCGGTTACGCTTTATGAAATAATTCCTGCACCCGGGGTAAGAATATCAAGAATAAAAAACCTTGAGGATGACATTGCTTTAAGTCTTTCAGCCTTAGGCATAAGGATTATCGCTCCCATACCGGGCAAAGGCACAATAGGAATTGAAGTGCCAAATCAAAACCCTGAAATCGTTTCAATTAAATCAATTTTGTCTTCAAACAGATTTCAGAATACAACAATGGAATTGCCATTCGGAATAGGCAAAACCATTGCCAACGAAGCTTACATCGCCGACTTAACCAAGATGCCCCATATTCTGATTGCAGGTGCTACAGGACAAGGTAAATCTGTCGGATTAAATGCAATAATCACTTCATTATTATATAAAAAACATCCGGCACAAATTAAATTTGTGATGATTGACCCGAAAAAAGTTGAACTAACACTTTTCTCAAAAATTGAACGGCATTTTCTTGCAAAGCTCCCCGACACGGAAGAATCAATTATTACAGACACACGGGTTGTTGTTCGTACATTAAATTCGTTAAATAAAGAAATGGATAACAGGTACGACCTGTTAAAAGATGCCCAGGTCAGGAACATCAAAGAATATAATACAAAATTTATAGCTCGTAAATTAAATCCTAACCACGGACACAGGTTCCTGCCTTATTTAATTGTAGTTGTTGATGAATTTTCCGACCTGATAATGACTTCCGGAAAAGAAATTGAAAACCCGCTTACAAGAATTGCCCAACTTGCAAGAGCAATAGGTATTCACTTAATAATTGCCACCCAGCGACCTTCGGTAAATATTATCACAGGTACTATAAAAGCAAACTTCCCTGCAAGAATAGCTTTCAGGGTTATCTCAAAAATTGATTCACGTACTATACTTGATACAGGTGGTGCTGACCAGTTAATCGGTCGTGGTGATATGCTTTTATCCACAGGCAGCGACCTTATTCGTTTGCAATGTGCATTTGTAGATTCTCATGAAATTGAAAGGGTTACCGAATATATCGGTTCGCAACGGGCATATCCCGATGCATTCCAACTGCCTGAATTCGCAGATGAAGGAACCAACGGAACAATTGATTTTGACCCAAATGAAAGGGACGAACTGTTTGAGGAAGCTGCACGAATTATTGTTCAGAATCAACATGGGTCAACCTCATTATTACAAAGAAAATTAAAATTAGGTTATAACCGCGCCGGACGAATTATTGACCAGCTTGAAGCTGCTGGAATAGTCGGACACTTTGAAGGAAGTAAAGCAAGAGAAGTAAAAATTGCTACCGAATTTGCTTTGGAACAATTTTTGAAAGATTTAGATCAAAAGGATATTAGTTAATAACTTCAGAAATATTTTGTAAAAATAAATTGAACAATGAAAAAAACAATAATCATAACTATAGCAATTTTTGCATTTATTACTGTTAATGCACAAAAAGATAAAAAAGCTACTGAAATCCTTGACCAGCTTACTTCCAAAACCGAATCATACAAAACCATTGAAGTTGAATTTACTTACAAAATGGAAAATCCCGAAGCAGGAATTGATGAAAGCAAACACGGCACTCTGCTTGTTGAAGGCGATAAATACAGACTTACAATTGCCGGACAAATTGTTATTTCGGATGGCGAAACCCTGTGGACATGGCTTGTAGAAGATGATGAAGTGATGGTAAATTTTATTGAAGACGATGATGAAACAATTACACCAAGCAACCTGCTTACTTCATACAGCGATAACTATAAATCCAAATTTGTAAAAGAAAGCGTGCAGAACGGCAAAACAGTTGACATAATTGATTTAACACCTCTGCAAGGAAAAACATACTCCAAAATCAGAATAGTAATTGACAAAGATAAAATACAACTGCTAAGTTTTACAATCTACGATAAGAACGGCAGCACATATTCATACCTGATAAACAAATTTATTCCTGATGTTGAAATAAACGAGTCTGAATTTACCTTTAATCCCGAAGAACATCCCGATGTTGAAGTGGTGGATATGAGATAGGGGGAGAATTAAAAATGTTTAGGAACCGTTTGATGATTTGGAAATATAAAAATAATGTATATTTTTGTATAAATATAAAACACAATAATTATTTATAAAAGGTGTATTTAAACACACCTATTCGGGTGGTTAAAAACACCTTTTGGGTTTAATTGTGTTTTTATAAGTACTTGCCAGTAATTTTAAGAGGAGAAGTATCATTAATCGTAATTTTTAGTAAATTTGAAATATGAGTAATTCAGATTACATATTGAGTATAATCAAGACGCACAAAGGTGAATTACAAAGATTTGGAGTCAAAGACATCGGATTATTTGGCTCATATGCGCGTGGAGAACAAAACGTTAATAGTGATATTGATATATTAGTTGATTTTTTTGAAGATAAGGAAAGTTTTGATAATCTTATGGGACTTTATGATTTTCTTGAAAAAATATTTCAAAATGAAAAAATTGAGGTAGTTACGAAAAATGGATTAAGCCCATATATCGGACCACGAATTTTACAGGAGGTTATCTATGCCTAAAGAACCAATAGAATATTTGAATCATATACTTGATGAGTGCAAATATATTCAGACTATAATTACATCTGATTTTACAAAAGATGATTTTATTGCAGATGAAACATTGAAAAGGTCTTTAGTTCGTAGTCTTGAAATCATTGGCGAAGCAACTAAGAAAATCCCCGCTGACATAAAACTAAAATGGGATTCAGTTAATTGGAAAAATATGGCAGGAATAAGAGATCGATTAATTCATGATTACATGGGAATAAACTATTCTATTATATGGGACGTAGTAAAAAACAAAATACCTGAACTGAAAGATCAAATAGAAGAAATACTAGATTCTGTAAAAAAACTACCGGAAACAAAAGCTGAAATCAATCGGGCAGGAAATTCAAAATAAAAAGTATTACAAGTAATAAACATTGGTTCAGGTTAAAAGGTAAGTGGGTCCAAATGCCCGCCAGCTTTTAGCTAAGACCTTATACTGCGCAAAACCCTTAACAATATTTCCTTAATAACTAATACATAAAAATCACTAACTGAATAGGGTTTATTCTTATCTTGTATGTATTAATTAATATCTTTCTATAATCATATTTTCAATCCGAATTTTTAAAGCATTATTTGATACATAATATAGAAATATTTACTATCTTTAGCGTAAAATTTCTTAACTAAAAATATATTAACATGAAACAGTTATCTCTTATAGTTTTTATTCTGTTTTTTTATCAGATAACTGCATCATCCCAACCCTGCCTGCCTGAAGGAATCACATTTACAACTCAGGCAGAAATCGACAATTTTCAAACAAATTACCCTAATTGTACGGAAATAGAAGGAGATGTAACCATAAGCGGAAATGATATCACTAATTTGAACGGATTAAGTGTTTTGACAGCTATCGGGGAAAGCCTTTTTATTGGGCACAATAATGCCATAATAAATTTAACAGGGTTAGAAAACCTGACTTCCATCGGAGGACACCTGAATATATGGGCAAACGATGCACTGACCGGTTTAGCGGGCCTGCACAATGTGACTTCTATCGGGGAAAGTCTTTTTATTGGGAACAACAATGCTATTATAAATTTAACAGGTTTAGAAAATCTGTCTTCAATCGGGGGATACCTGAATATTTGGGCAAACAATGCCCTGACCAGTTTAACAGGACTGGATA